>JAWXUZ010000118.1:0-7096 GCA_044425835.1 Bacillota bacterium
CAAGGGGGTATCGATGTCACTCTATCTAATAAACCTATTATACAATAAAATCTTGTATAAATATACAGTGAATAAATGACCCTAACGGCTTTTTATTCACCCAATTACATTATATAAGGGAGTCAACTCACTTTGCTTCACAAAACTGCTACGCAGCCGCCTGTCATGGCGGTGAGAGGGTTTGAGGCAAAGCCCCAAGGTCTTTATCTTTTAATAAATCTTTGAACCACTTCTTTGACTTCCGCAATCGTTGCTTGTTCGCCAACTTCTTTTGCAAGCACTTTTGCCTCTTCGTAATTCATTTTTCTAAGCTGTGATTTTGCACGAGAAATTTCAACCGATGCCATACTAAATTCATCGAGTCCCATACCCAAAAGTACAGGCAAAGATTCTTCATCACTCGCAAATTCCCCACACATACCCGCCATTTTTCCGTATTTATGTGCTGCATCAATGACTGTTTGGATGGCATGTAATACTGCCGGGTGGAACGTATTATACATCTTCGATATTTTTTGATTCCCACGGTCAACCGCCAAAATATACTGTGTCAAGTCATTCGTCCCGATACTAAAGAAATCAACTTCTTTGGCAAGGGCCTCTGCACAAAGTACGGCTGCTGGTGTTTCAATCATAATACCTGCTTCGATTTTTTCATCGAATTTGATATTTTCACTGCGAAGCTCTGCCTTACACTCATCTAAAACTTCGATGGCTGCACGGTATTCTTCAACTGAAATCATCATCGGGAACATAATACGTACGTGACCAAATGCACTTGCACGCAAGATTGCACGCAATTGTACTTTGAACACATCTTTCAAATCGAGACAGATACGAATGGCTCTCCAACCTAAGAATGGATTTTCTTCTTTGTCAAATTCGTAGTAAGAAAGCTCTTTGTCGCCACCAATATCTAAAGTACGAATGATGACCGATTCTTCCATCAATTCAGCCGTTTTTTTGTACGCTTCAAATTGCTCTTCTTCTGTTGGGAATTTCGTATTGTCCATATAAAGGAATTCACTTCTAAATAAACCGATGCCTTTTGCCCCGTTTTTCACTGCGTTTTCCACGTCTTGCACACTACCTACATTGGCACACAATTCCACGGTGTGACCGTCTTTTGTCGTTGCATCCAAATCATGCATTTTGAGAAGCTCTTCTTTTTCCAATTTATACGCTTCGATTTTATCATTGTATTGTGCAATCGTTGCATTGTCAGGATTGATTAAGATTTTATTTTCAAGGGCATCTAATATAATGAAATCCCCTTGGTTGACTTGCGTTCTCGCCCCTGTTACACCAACAAATGCTGGAATTTCAAGACTTCTTGCAATGATGACTACGTGGCTTGTCACACCGCCGACTTCTGTTACAAAGCCTTTGACGAAATTAAAATCCATCACCGCTGTATCAGAAGGTGTCAAATCCTCTGCAAACACAACGGAAGGCCCGTGAATGTCTGCAAATGCATTTTCTTTGATTCCTGTCAAATGTTGAACAATTCTTTTTCCGATGTCTTTGATGTCAACGGCACGTTCTTTTAAGTATTCATCGTCAAGCCCCTCAAAGAGTGCCACAATTTCACCAACTGCCTCAACGACCGCCATTTGGACATTTTTATTTTCATCTTCAATTTTCATTTGCACCGCATCATGCAATTCATCATCAGAGATAATCTCAAGATGTGCTGCAAAGATATCGGAATTTTCAGCCAAAGCTTTGATTTCTGCTGACGACTCATCGATTGCATCTCTATATTTTTTCCATTCATTTTCTTTTTCGTCGTCTTTGATGAAAAAACCGTCGATTTCCATCACTTGGCTTTTAATAATGACTGCCTTCCCCATCACAATCCCTTTAGAGGCTGCTCTTTCGACTTCTATGCTTCGCATCTATCATCTCTCCTTCCTGTGGATGAAACAAATTATTCTTCGATTGCCCCGATAAATTTTGCAACTGCTTCTGCTGCTTCTGCTTCGTCTGGACCTTCTGCTGTCACTTCAATTTCAACGCCTTGTTTTGCACCCAAAGTCAAAATTTTAATTACGCTTGCTGCGTTTGCTTGTTTTGGTCCATTGATTAAGAAAATTTTGCTTTCAAATGTTTTTGCAAATGCAGCCAATTCTGAGGCTGGGCGTGCGTGAAGACCTGTTGGATTTACGATTGTTACTTTAGTTGATACCATAATGTTTTCCTCCTAAATTATCATCTCATTTGTAATGGTTGTTATTTTAATAGTGAATTTACTATAAAAATCAAATCGCTTTGTATTTCGTTTCAATTTTTTCTAAAATTGCTTCATCGGTAATTCCAGAAATTGTTTTCATCGTTTCTTTGATGCCTTTTTCAGCAATCAATTTTTGCAAATCCACGCTTTCTGCATCGTTTTTGTTGTCATAATGTAACGCTGCTGCAATGCCATGAATCAAGTTTTCAGCCTCATTGCCAAAACCTACAGTCGTCATCATTGGATTGACGAGTCTGTCTCCTGCTTTTAGCTTACGCAACGGCTCACGACCGACACGAGTCACATCATCTTTGAGATGCGGATTGCGGAAACGACCGATAATTTTATCGATGTATTTTAGATGTGCCTCCCAGTCGAGTTTGTATTTTGCAGTCAAACCCTTACCGCTTTCTGTCATTGCATTTTTGACGATGGTATGAATTTCTTCGTCTTTGATGCTTTCTTCAATCGTTTCGAGTCCTTTTTTGACACCAAGATACGCACAAATTGCATGGCCTGTATTGAGTGTAAATAATTTTCTTTCAATATAAGACATCAAATCCCCTACGAGGTTCATGCCCTCAATTTGTGGTACTGTGCCTTTGAATTTGCTTTCTTCCACATTCCATTCATAGTAATTTTCTACGACAACATCAGTGAAATTTTCCAAAGTTACAGGTGGCACAATGCGGTCAACAGAACAATCAGGGAAGCCAATCCACTGTTCGGCGAAGTTTTTTTCATCGTCATTTAACAATTCGTAGACTGCATTTTTGAGTTGTGTCGAACCACCAACTGCATTTTCACAAGCAATGATATTCAAATGTGTTTTTTCGGCTTGCCCTTTTTTGTGTTGAATGGCTTTGACAATCGTTGGTGCAATGCGTGGCAAAATGTTCAAGCCGACTGCCGTAGTCACCAACTCTGCTTCTGCAATCATAGGAATTAATTTTTCACTACGAGAATCAACCCCTACAATATTTGAAATTTTTTCTTCTTTACAAACTGCGTCGTACGTATGGACAGTGTATGCACCGTCAGTATTTAACTTGTTGATGATTTGTTCGTTGACATCTGCAAATACAACTTTGTATCCACCTTGGGAGAGCAATGCCCCAATAAAGCCACGACCAATGTTTCCTGCTCCAAATTGAATTGCCATTTTTTCTGTACCCACAATAGGACCTCCTTAAGTATACTACTTTTTCATCTAAATTTCAAATGTTTTTTTTGACAATGCTCAAGAATTATTTTTTAGGATTGCCAATACTTCTTTTGGATCTGTACTAGCAACTAATTTTTTAAACGTTTCTTCGTCTTCAATGATTTCAGCAATATTGCCAAGCAATTCCAAATGTTCATCGCCAAGGCCTGCAATACCAAATATGAGTTGTGCTTTTTCATCATCAAATGGGATTCCATCAGGATATTGCAAGCAAACGATACCTGTTTTTTTCACGAATTGTTTGCCCTCAGAAGTACCATGAGGAATGGCAACGCCTTCACCGATATATGTCGTTACGAGTTTTTCACGGTCAAGCATTGCAGCCGTATATCCTTGCTCTGTATAACCCAACTCATGGAGTAAGCTACCCGCTTTTGTGATGGCATATTCTTTCGTAACAGATTTGAGTCCAAGTTGAATGCCTTTTAACGTGATGACTTCGCCTGTTTCATCTGCTTCTTCTACTTCAGCTACTACTTTGACTTCTTCTACTTTCACAGCTTCTTCTACTGGAGTAGGAGGAGTTCCGCTTGCACTTTGATTTGCTTTGATAAAGTCGTGCAATTCATCGAGATTTTTATCTGATAAGAAGTTGCCAATCGTAATGAGTTGTGCTTGCGGTGCTGATTTTTTGGCTCTATCTTGTAGTGTCACTTGACACACAACGACGTCTGCATCGCTCGGTACGACGTCGACCGCAGAATTTGTCACAATGATGTTTGGATTGATTGCTTTTAGGCGGTTTCTAAATTTCGTTGCCCCCATGGCACTAGAACCCATACCGGCATCACATGCAAACACAATTTTTTTGATTTCGCCATTTTTATTCGTTACTTTCATGGATTTTGATTTCGCTTGTGCTTCCTCTAAAGCATCGCTATCTTCCCCTTTGGAAGTGAATTTTACGATAGGAGCAGCAACTAAGAACGATACGACAGCAGCAATCAACACACCAGCAACGACAGTTAGCGTTTCTCCTTGGGGTGCCATGGCAACAAATGCAATGATACTTCCAGGTGCTGCCGCACCAACCAAACCAGCGTCCATCATAGTATAGAAGGAAATCGCAGCAACAGACCCACAAATAGGAGCCAAAAGAATCACTGGATTCATCAAAACGTATGGAAAGTAAATTTCTTGAATCCCACCAAAGAAGTGGATAATGACCGCACCAGGTGCTGAACTTTTCGCAGAACCTTTTCCAAATAAGCAATACGCAAGCAAAACACCAACACCAGGGCCTGGATTTGCTTCTAGCATGTACATAATTGATTTGCCGGCTTCAGCAATATCATTTGCACCTAACGGTGTAAAAATACCATGATTGAGTGCGTTATTTAAAAATAATACTTTGGCTGGTTCTACAAATAGAGCAACCGCAGGCAACATACCCGCTTCCACAACAGCGTCCACACCAGTTTCCAAAATAGCAGTCAAACTTGCAACGGCTGGCCCGATAGCGTAGTAGCCAAAAATGGCAATGATCATACCGATAATACCGATAGAGAAGTTATTGATTAACATTTCAAAACCAGCTGGCATTTTACCGTCCATCGCTTTGTCAAAAAGTTTGATTGCGTACCCTGCCAAAGGACCAATGAGCATAGCCCCGATGAACATCGGCGTAGACGGGCTACCGACGATAACCCCCATTGTTGCGATACCACCCATGACACCACCACGGTCGCCACCAATCATCTTACCACCAGTATACCCAATTAATATAGGTAATAGATTGTAGACCATCGGATCGACCAAACCGCTCAATTGCTCATTTGGAAACCACCCCGCTGGTATAAATAACGCTGTGATTAACCCCCATGCAATGAATGCCCCGATATTTGGCATAACCATACTACTTAAGTGCCTTCCAAATTTTTGTAATTTCGTTCCCATAATTACCACTCCCACCTTCTCTGACTAATCATTTTATAGTAATCTAACAATATGCTTTCTATTTTTTTCTGTATTCTACTTTCGTTGAAGTCGAGCAAATGACGTCGCAATCCGTCATCTTGTAAGAAAAATTGACTGATTTGGTTCATCAATTCGTAAAATACAGGGTCGCTCTCTTCATCTGGAGCTAGTATGACAAATATACCAACGACTTCTTCTTGCAAACCGTCCATTCCCTCTTTGAAAGAAAAATAACCGAAATTGCCTTTTTTGATTTCTCTTTTTTCAACACGCAACCATATGATTTTACGATTGCCACCGCCACGCTCTATGACACAAAGTCCTTCTTTGATTCGATTTTTGATTTCTTCTTTTGCAATGTCTTGCGACAAGGTAGTATATATTTTTTCGGTCAACGTCTCGAGTGTTGCATCTTCGTTCGTCAACTCTTTTAGTTGCATACCACCAATTACTTTGAGTATTTCGTCGCCAAGTCTGGTCAATCGCACTACGGTTTGTTTCTCTTTTTCATTGTCGTCTTCTTCAAAAAATGATTTTCTCGTTTTCTTGAACAGATCCAATTTTTTGCGAATGTATTGTTTTTGTGGTTCTTTCAAAATTGGACTGACGACAATTGTTGGAAATTGTGTTTCTTGCTTCACAGTTGAAAAAATAAAATCGATGTTTTTTTCTTCTAAGTAAGTTGGTGTGACTTCATCGATTGCCAACACGTCAACGACTTGGATTTCTGAAAAATTCTTCTTTAGCTTCATTGAGAGCATCAAGGAAGTCCCCATGCCCGAAGGACATGATACGACAACTCGAATTTTTGGCTGTATGACGTAGCCACGATTGTCCATCACTGCACAGAAATACATCGTCAAAAATCCGATTTCTTCCTCTGAGATGGACTCCACCCCGAGTTGCCCAATCAAATTTTTGGACGCATTGGCAACGGCAGTGAAAATCTCGCCATATTCTTCTTTCATATACGAGAGGTGCGTATTTTTGATGTTGATTCGGAGTTGCAACCGCCGTACCATTGGTATGGCATGCACGAGCAATTCTTCTACTAAAATGCCTTTGTCTCGAAATTTGATATGCAATTCTTTTTCGATTTCTACAGTCATGTCCCATATCAATTTACTAAGTCCGTTTTCGTTCGATGGTTGGATTTGCGAGTTGTGTTTTGCCACTTCACTCGTCCCCATTAAATGTAGGGCAATGAAGCCGATTTCATCATTTGGAATGGTGCAAGCAAACGTTTCTTCGAGTGCCTTTGCAATTTCCGTTGCAACTTCATAAAATTCACTATTTCGCAATTGTTCCAAACGATCTTTTGCCATTTCGATTTTTTCTTTATTTTGTATGCGTTTGATGGCGAGTGAAATGTGCATCACCAAACCCATATACCGAAAATCAATGAATTTTTTATTGTGCTTCAATTCCATATCTGACAGTATTTTTTCGACAATGCCCATCGTTTTTTCGTCGATAAATTCAGACAATTCTCTTTTTTGCAAGGTGTCTTCTGAAATTGATTGTGGATTGTCACCGCCACTTTTCAGTAAATTGTAGATTTCTTGTTCATCAAACGCATCGTATATGACATTGGCAATGGCTTGTCGTAAATTTTCTTCGTTGCCCTCCATGTAAACGCCAAGCCCTTGTTTCCTTTGGACTGCAATTTCAAATTGGCTACAATAGGAGCGAATCGCCTCCAAATCATTGACGAAAGTACC
>JAWXUZ010000019.1:0-34197 GCA_044425835.1 Bacillota bacterium
TTGAAGCTTCTGGGTCAGTTGGAGCTTCTGGTTCAGTTGAAGCTTCTGGTTCAGTTGAAGCTTCTGGTTCAGTTGAAGCTTCTGGTTCAGTTGAAGCTTCTGGTTCAGTTGAAGTTGGCGTTTCCGAGTTAGTTTGTGCTAACGTTTCTGAATTGGTTGGTTCAGCAATCGTTCTAGCCATTACTGGATTCCCTGCCAAAGTGAGTGATTGACTTGCTCCCACTGCAACAACTGCCATTGCCACCTCTTCTCCAGATGATGTTTCTGGTTCAGTTGGTATTGTTGCTTCTTCTTCTGGTTCGGTTGGTACTGGTGCTTCTTCTTCTGGTTCGGTTGGTACTGGTGCTTCTTCTTCTAAATCCTCTTCTAAATCTCCTTCTAAATCTTCTTCTAAATCTTCTTCTAAATCTTCTTCTAAATCTTCTTCTAAATCCTCTTCTAAATCCTCTTCTAAATCCTCTTCTAAATCCTCTTCTAAATCTTCTTCTAATTCTTCTTCTGGTTCTTCTAATTCATCAAACAACAATGATTGACCCGACGCCACCACACGATTGACCATAGGTGCATATCTTTCCCATTTTGCCGAATCATGAACAATAAATTTACCCTGCAAACCACCAACCAAAAGTCCTGCGGCGTCTAATTTTTCATCTCTTCTATAAAGTACATAAAATTCATCGGCAGAACCTGGCTCAGCATCTGGATCATAATATACGTAAGGCATTTGGAAATGTAGCCCCATATCTGTGATGTTGTAGTCATTATAATTTTTGGCATCAACTCTAATTTCATGTACTATTTTATCCCCTACGCTACTGATTTCAATTTCAGGTGTCACGGCCGTACCTGCATTTGCATTACCAACCGCCCCATTGGTAGAAGTGTGCGAATCAGTCAACTCAAGTTCAAACGGAACGATAGAACTCCCTGTTGTCGTTCTCGCAGTTGAAAACGTTTCCGCATACGCATAGACAAACTGATCCAATCCATACGCAAATGACTGCTGCCCCATGATGATAGCAACCCCCATTGCCACTGACTTTTTCAATTTATTTTTCATTTCTAACCATTCCATAATGAACACCCTTTCAGCTTTCGCCCGCACAACAAAATCAAATGAACTCAATATCAAATTTCACTTATTTTTCAAACAAACTATTTATCCCATGCATATCTTAAAAAATAAAATTAACCATCCATTTTGTCAATTTTTTAAAACATACATCATCCCTTAATTTAATTCATTGTTAATTATACTCTTATTTGTATCAATTCGCAATAGTTTTTTGCGTGATTTTATTAATTTTTTATTACTTTTTAAATTTTCCCACAGGTACATCGCAAATCACTTGTCCTTTTTTAAAATCACATATTTGTAACAATAAAACCGTACATGCGGTCGTACTAATTATCAATATATTTGAACTGTAAAACCAAACCAACCACTACCAATTTATCGTGAATATGTTATACTAAAAAACTTCAAATACGAAAGGATAAAAAAGTAAAAAAAGCTGGGGGCCATCCCAAAATTTGTGAGGTGCTTTTATGCCAAAATGCAGATTTTTGTTATCAAAATAAGAACGAGAAGCAGAAAATAGCCGAAAGGGATATTCAAATAAGTATTTAACAACAAGCTATGGAGACGTTGAGGGACATATTCAAGAGATGTTTGGCTTGGAGTGTTCAGACAGTCCAAGCCAAACAGAATTATTGATAAAATATTACCAGTTGTGAAGGAGTGGCAATCCAGACCCTTAGATGAAATTTACGCTGTTGTCTTTTTAGATGCCATTCGTTTTCGTGTAAGCAGTGATGGACCCGAACACGACGAGACCCGAGGCGGATTCACTCCCAACTCACTATATTTTTTGAAAACTATATTTCTAAATAATGGCATGTGAAAATTAGAGATTCTAATGAATTATTGGAAGCCATTCTTAAAAACCCGTGTACAAAATTCGGGTTTATAGTAAAACAAGGTGGCTTGGATTTACCCAAGCCACCTTAACACTTATTCAGCATTTTATTTTATATCATTTTAAGTTTACACAAAATCTAGGAAATACTCATTGGACTCGCTATAATTCAAAAAACCCCTATGATATGGTTTTGCTTTTTATCTAGTGCATCGCCACCAAAGGGTGTGTGAAAAAGCACTACATCATAGCGATTCAAATCACCACTTCATTCGTTTCATTCAACAATAATTATTTTGCAAAATACATCTCCATCAATGATATAGGAGTTATTGCCGAGTGAAGAACAGGTGTTGGCAAAGGAATTTGCGAAAAGAATGGTACTCGCTCGGGATAGTAATTTCAAAAAAGTAACCGTTTTTGCATATACGATAAATCTATAAAAAAAGTGCCTACATACATTTGATATAGAACTTTTTTTGAAATACTTTTCTCAAAAAATTCTATATCAAAGAATATAAACACATCTTTTATTATTGATGAGCAAAAATAAATTCTTGCGTAGCAGAAAATTTCTCTCCTTTTTGCAAGCAAATATTCCCCTCTTTTTCTTCAAAATTTTGGTTGGTTGACTTCGCATCTGGCAACGCTTGCCACGGTTCAACGCACACAAATTCGTTTGAATTTGCCTCACTCCACAACGTCATATATGGAAAATTAGAAAATTTGACTGTCACTTTCGTTTGCAAAATCGGATTGTGTAAAGTCACATACTTCTCTTTGAAATTTTCAAGAATACACGCTCCACCATCAAACGTATCGACTTCCAATTTCAATTTATTTCCATCATAAGGAAGCGGAAACGGCTTTTTCTGCCCTGTCAAATACATCATATCCTCACGCAAAATCTCAACGACAGACTCCTCTTTGCCAAATTCAATATAACTTTCTTCATCGGTTATAAAGCCAGTATGAGCCCCCACACCAAAATAAATCGCTTCATCACTATCATTTACAACTTCATACGTTTGGAACAAACGGTTTTCATCTAGCGAAAAATGAATGTAAAATGAATAGTCATACGGCAAAAATCGCTTCGTTTCTTCACTGCTTTTCAGTAAAAAAGAAAGTTTCGTTTCCTCATGATTTGCCAATTCAAACTCCATTGTTTTGGCAAATCCATGCTTGCACAAATGATATTCTTTCCCTTTGACTACGATTGTATCGTCAAGAATATTCCCAACATTAGGAAATAAATTTTTCGCTTGCCCAATCCACAAATCGCTCGGTTGGTAGATATATTCGATATTATTATTGTCAATTACGCTGATTAACTCACTGCCCAAAGAATTGATTTTCACTGTCAAAAATCCGTTTTGTATCGTTTTTACCATGGTGATTCCTCCATTAAACTTCTGGCAACGCTTCAACATTTCTAATATGTGCTTCGAGATTGAGACCAATCGGAAAATATTCTACTTTCTTATCTTTGGCTTCTCTCACTCGTTTCATAATAATTTCCACTACATTTCTAGCCACTTCTTGGTACGGTTGGTACACATAAGTCAAAGGTGTTGTCGTAATATTTTCGATGTCAGAGCAGTCATACCCGATGACTGCAATCTGATCTCCCATCTTATTTTTTGAAATGGCCGACAACACACCGAGTGTCATTTTATACCCCACAACGAAAATCGCCGTCACTTCTTTATGGTTTTCCAATATATTTTCGCAAACCTCACTGCTCATTGTCTTAGAATAATTGCAATTGAAAATCAACTCTTTTTTGATTTCAATTCCTTTTTCAGCTAGTGCAGTATGGTAGCCTAGTAGACGTCGCTCCGCAGTGTATGTGCCTTCAGGTCCTGCGATGATTGCAATGTTTCGATGTCCTTTGTCGAATAATATTTGAATGCTTTTTTTTACAATTTGCTCATTGTCGACCAAAACCCGATCACACGTCACATCGTTTATGCTTTCATTAAATAACAACAAAGGCATTTTGTCTGAAACAGATTGAAAAAAGGTAGTGTCTTCTTCTGTTTTCCGTGCAAATGATGGCACAATTGTGATGGCATCGACTCTTTGCATCAACTCTTGTATGACTTCTTTTTCTTTTTTTGAGTCGTTTTGGTAACTCACCACCACCATATCATAGCCATATTTTCTCAAAAATTCTTCAATATGTCTCACAAGTTTTAAAATATACACGTTCCCAAAATCAGGAATCACAACACCCACACTGCGATACGAAGAAGATTTCAAATTCCTAGCTGCCACATTGACTTGGTACCCCAATTCTTTGATACTTTTGTCAATTGCGATTTGCTTAGATTTTGACACATTGACTTTGCCATTGATATGATTGGAAACTGTACCCAAAGAAATTCCTGAATGTTTTGCGACATCTTTCATTGTAATTGGCATAAACGACACCCCTTTCAAAATAACCCCCGAACAAATATCGTTTCATTGAATAACCTTTTATATGTAACGTTTCACGCTAACATATAATTTTTTTATATAAATTGCTTCATATGCTCCATCGTTTGGCGAAGCGTTTCTTCTTTATCAGTGCTAAAACATTCCAACGTCATATAACTATCATACCCTATTTCACGCAAAACGTCAACTACTTTCCCATAATCAAAATGCCCTTGCCCAACAGCATAACGATTGCTAGAAGAAATATGTAGATTTGCAATATAGTCTTTCGCATAGCGAATCGTTTCAAAAATATCGTCGTCTTCAATATTCATATGGAACATATCGAGCAACAGCGATACGCCTTTCAGGTCATAATTTTTGATGAAGTCAACGGCATCCCAACCTCTATTGAGTGTGTTGATTTCGTAGCGATTGACAGGTTCTAGCATAATGGAACTGCCAATTTCATCTGCGTAACCACCGATTTCATGCAGAGCTTCAGCAATTCTTTTTAGGCCATCGCTTTCTGTTTCATTTTCACCATGCATACCACGAATGAAGCCGAGTGCCAAGCCTTTTGCCCCGATTAATTTTGCATTGTCGAGTTGTTCTTTCATCAAATCGACATTCCTTTGTCGGAGTTTGGGATCGGTTTCTGATAATTTCACACCCGATTCTGCTAAGAAAATTGCAAGGAGTGTTGAGACTTCCAAACCAGCCGAAGTGATGATGTTTTTGTATTCTTTGATTTGGTCAGGTGTCGTTTTTTTGACGAACAAATCCATACTTTGGTAGCCGTATTTTTGCATCATTTTTACATTTTCTTTCAAATCCCCATCTTTGAATACGATAGGTCCAAACCGTGTTTCGTAAGTTGCCACTGCACAACCCAATTTCATTGTTTACACCTCCAGTTCAAACATTTTGATTTTTTCACTAACTACAACTGCCACTGCTTCTGCCACAACAGGAAAGAGTTGCAACGGTTGCATCGGCATCGGATCTTGGTGCATCAAGTCGCACATTTTTTTTGCATATGCATATTTCAAATCGGTAGCAATGTTGAATTTTTTAATTCCAAATAAAATCGAATTTTTGATTGTTTCATAAGGAATGTCAGACCCACCATGCATAACAACAGGCAAACCTTTCACCGCTGTACTAATTTCCTTGATTCGATCCACATTGATGTTGGCTTCGCCTTCGTAAAATCCGTGGACATTGCCAACTGAAATTGCAAGTACATCGACACCTGTTTTTGCGACGAAATCGACTGCTTCTTCTGGTGTGGTCATTTTTTGTTCGTGTTCCTCATCGCCATCTTCTGAAAGTCCCAAGACACCGATTTCCCCTTCAATAGAACGGTTTTTACTATGTGCATAGTCACAAAGCATTTTCGTATTTTTGATGTTTTCCTCGAAAGAAAGATGGGAACCATCATACATAATGTCGATGCCAAAGTCGATGGATTGTTTCAAAAATTCAATGTCTCCGCCGTGGTCGACCATGACCGCCACATCAACTTTACTTTTTTTAGCAGCAGCCACAGCTGCACCACCTAAAATTTCAATTTCTCCATATTTCAAAACACCTTCATTGATCATCATAATGACCGGTTTATTTTCTTTTTCAGCCCCAGCAATCACACCTTTGATAAACTCTAAGTTGTGAATATTAAATGCCCCAACAGCTTTTTTGCCATTGCAAGTTGTAAAAATATCTTTTAGTGTCACGTAAGCCATATGTTACCTCCTCATTTTTAGTCGTTCATAATTTCCAAATCGAAGCCAATATCTTGATACGTTTCATAAAATGTCCAAACTCTATGAGCATTTGGCCCGACACCTTGCCCTTGTTGGGAAATCACATATCCATTTTCATTCAAGTATTTTTGTACAGGCTCATGCTCTGGCACAAGGAATTTCAAGTGGTGCAATCCCTCGCCATGTTTTTCGATATGGTCGCTCCAGATATTGTCACCCGAGAGTGGTTGAATCAATTCAAGTTCAATATTGCCTAAGTGATAGAAACAGAATTTTGCTGTAAAGTTGCCATCTTTTCCACGATATTCACGGTATGGAGTCGCTCCTTGTGGTGGGTATTCTGCAATCCGAAATGGCCCCATGCCAAAGACTTCATCTAATTTTTTCAAGTAGCTATCCAAATCTTTTACGAGGATCCCAATTTGAATCGGATCTTTGAACGTTTCTTTTGCATTCACTTTGATATCAGGTGGGTAGCAAAGAAGAATCATCGATTTTTCGCCAACATTTTTCACTTTGAGTTTTTTCGCATTTGCTGGTAAAAATACACCTCTACCTTGCGGAGCTGTCACTGAAAAATCACCTGCAATGAATTCACAAGGATTGGTCACTGTAATTGCGATTCTATGTCCGTAAAATTCAGGCAATTCCAACTCATCTGTAAATTCAAATTTTTCTACTTTGAAGCGTTTTGCATCTTCATAACTCACGATGATTTCGCCTTTTGCATCTTTTGTTGCAAACAAACTTTGTGGTTTTAGGAAACATTTTTCACGAATTTCTTCTTCAGTAAATGTATCATAGTGAAAGGCATCCATGAGCAAATCATTTCCAAGTCCGTAGTGCAATTCGTTGTCGCTAAATTTACGGTTTGGTAAGTAATCTTTTTCAAGTCTAAACGTATAATCACAAGGTTCATGAATTTCAAGAAATACACTTCCAGCTCCCAAACAGTGTGGCATACCTGCTTCTACAAAATAGCTTTTTCCTTTTTCCACTTCCACTTTGTGCATGCAATCAAGCATTCCAGGAACGTCTTGTGCCAAGAACAATTCTCTCCATTTTTCTTTCGTTACACCTTTTTTGAAACCAACAAATAGATGTGGTTGTTCGCCGTTCACTTCTCTCGTTTCCACGATGTACCAAGCTTCTGCTTTGCCATTTGGATAATCGAGATGTGTTTTTGCAAATTTCGTGTCAGGATGACATTGCAAAACGAGTCTGACTGTCGCATCGCCGACACGAGCTGAAACACAAATGTCTTTTTTGTAAGCATAATCTTCTCCAAGAAAGCCCACCAAATCACTATCGATGATATTTTTTAGAAATACTTCCGTACCGTCGTCAAGCTGTGTTTTGCTCATGCCCTCGCCGACTTCTTTATTTTCGTTTGTCACTTCTATAGTAGAAATCAAAAATTCTTCTGGAAAATTACCGTCAGATGGATTGTCAAGTCCTTGCCATTCATCGAGTAATTTCCCTCCTGTGTACGCTCTTTTTACTCTATTAAGTCCCAAAACATAAGGGATGTCACTTCTCATTTTTTCACTCATAATTCGCTCCTCACTCTCTACAATCTTTTCGTTTTATATTTCTCAAAAGTCAAAATACCTCTTTGCATTTCCGTACGAAACACCTTCTACAATTTCTTTTAGCGTTTCATAATCTTCTGGATACTCTCCGTTTTCCACCCAAGAACCAAGCAATTCACAAAGGATTCTTCTGAAATATTCATGTCTTGTGTACGATAAAAAACTCCTCGAATCTGTGAGCATACCGACGAAATTGCCGAGCAAACCAAGGTTTGCCAAAGAAATCATCTGCTCTGTCATGCCTGTTTTGTGGTCATTGAACCACCATGCACTGCCGTGCTGCACTTTTCCGATTGCATCTTCTGATTGAAAACAACCAATAATCGTGCCAATGGCTGCATTGTCATTTGGATTTAAGGAATAAATAATCGTTTTGGGTAACTCATTATTTTCTTCCAAGGCATTTAAAAAATCAGCCATTTCTGAAGAAGGTGCATAGTTATCGACACAATCATAACCCGTATCTGGTCCTAAATTTTTGAATTGTCTTTGATTATTGTCACGTTTGCAACCGTAATGCAGTTGCATAATCCAGTTGCGTTTGCTATATTCCTTACCCAAATCAATCATAAATTCTGTTTTATATATTTGTATTTCTTCCTCTGAAAGAGTTTCATTTCTTCTCTTTTTTTGGAAAATGGCTTCGACAGTTTTTGCATCTCCTCTTTTGTACATGATATATTCCAAACCGTGGTCTGAAACGTTGCAATCTAAATCTGCAAAAAAATCCATTCGTTTGGACAACGCTTTTTTCATATCTACATACGTTGCAATTGCAACACCGCTGACTTCTGCTAATTTTTCGATATAGTCGTTGTACGTCACTTTTTCGATGTTCATACATTGATCAGGTCGCCATGCCGGTAACACTTTCACATCAAATGATGAATCGTTTTTCAATTTTTCATGATACTCCAAGGAATCAATCGGATCGTCAGTCGTACAAATCACTTCCACATTCGAGGCTTTGATGATATTTCTGACACCCATACTTTCTTTTTTTAGTTTTTCGCTGGTCAACTCCCAAACTTCTTTCGCTGTTCCTGAATTCAAAAACCCAGTATAGCCAAAGTATTTTTTCAGCTCCAGATGACTCCAATGGTAAAGCGGATTGCCAATTGCTTTTGGCAAAGTTTCTGCCCATTTTTCAAATTTTTCAAAGTCACTCGCATCTCCTGTGATATATTTTTCAGGTATGCCATTGCTTCGCATTTGTCGCCATTTGTAATGGTCGCCACCGAGCCAAATTTGTGTGATGTTTTCAAACCGCCTGTTTTCCCAAATTTCTTTCGGGTTGATGTGGCAATGGTAATCGATGATTGGCATTGGTTTTGAATATTCATGGTATAATTTTTTTGCCGTTTCAGTCGATAGTAAGAAATCTTCATTTAAGAATGGTTTCATTCCTCGCACCCCTTTCAGTCAAATTATAGTTCTTAGAATGCACCATCAGCTGCATCTTTTTCTAGTGCTTCCGCTGTCATTTTTTCGTGTTTTGGTGCTTCGACTAAGAGATCCGTCGCTGATTTCACGACTGGAATTTCAATATTTACTGGTATCAAACCGTCAGAAGTCACCGTCAATTTCATTGTACCTGTTTCTCTTTTTGTGCGTAAAATACAGAGTGCCAAACCGTTAAATAACGCTCTTTGTGGTGTCATATCATTTTCATGCGAAAGCGGATCGCCATTGCCACAACCTAAAAATTCACCTGCACCGCTCACCTCAAAATGAAGTACATTATCGGCATTTGGACAATGCACACCGTCTTTGTCTACGACATCAATTTTGACAAATACGTTGTCCTCGCCATTGGCAATGTAGTCTCTGTCCTGAAGAATTTCCACTTGCACACGCTCTGGTGCAGTGGTCGTTTTATTCACCATTCTCACGACTTCTTTGCCACCGATATATCCAACTGCAATGATTTCACCTTTTTCATATGGCACCATGTGCATTACTGTTTCGTATTGTGGATTGGCTTTTTTACCCAAAGATTTGCCATTGACAAACAACTCCACTTCCTCAGTATTGGCAATCATTTCGACTTGTAACTCTCCGACATTTTCATCAAATGTCCAGTGTGGATAGAGGTGAATTGCAGGCTCTTTTGCCCATTTCACTTGACAATGAATCGCCAAATCTTTCATAAATCCACACAAATCCATCAAGCCAAATCTCGAAATGACACTCGGAAAATCAAAAGGCACGACTTCACCACGGTAATCGAATCCAGTCCACAAAAAGTAGCCCGTTACGTAACTCAAATCACACGCTTTCATCGTCTCCATCGGCGTTGCTCCCCAAATGGTATACGCTTCGCCATACGCACTTACGTTGAATTTGCGATCAGGGTTTGACCAAATCATGACTTCATCACTTTTTTTGCTGTAGTAGTCAGGATTTAGTTCCTCCTCACGAGGCAAATACTGTCCTCTTGTGCTAAGAGCCGAACCGTTTTCAGTCCCAATGATACAACGGTCAGGGTATTTTTCGTGGATATCTTTGTAGTAGTCAAAGTGTCTCAAACAGTTGTAGTTGAAGCCAAAGACATCAATATGCAAGCCGTTTTCCTCATGGAATTGCGTAATGCTTTTCCAGTGAGAGTTGTTGGCATATGTGCAAAGTCTCGTTGGGTCGAGTTTGTGCGACACTCTCATCATGTGATTGACGATTTTTACACCAGTGCGAGTGCCATGAATACCCATTTCCTCATTGCCAATCGACCACATAAAAATACTTGGGTGATTGCGATCTCTTTTGATTAAGTCAGTCATTTGTTTTAAATACTCATTTGAGGTATTCATCAAACGCACTTCGTCCATGACCAAAAGCCCAAACTCATCACACGCATCGAGTACGTATGGCGAAGGCGGATTGTGGGAAGCACGGTACGCATTGCAACCCATCTGTTTGAGCAAAAATACTTTGTGACGAATGACCGCTTCAGACATTGCACCGCCAACCCCTGCGAAGTCGTCATGGATACAAACACCTTGCAATTTGATTGGTCTACCATTTAAAATGAAACCTTTTTCTGTCGACCATTCAATTGTGCGGACACCGAATTTTTGTTCAAAAATATCAATGGTAGTGCCTTTGTGGGTGATGGAAATTTTCGCTGTATACTGATTCGTATCATCAATATCCCAAATTTTAACATCGTCAATTTTGAAATTCGTTTTGACGTGGCACTCTTCATATTCCTCAGTAGAAACCGTTTCAGTTTTCGTCACAACAACCGTTCCTGATTGGTCTAAAATGTCGAATTGCACAGCCACTTCGCCTGATTTTTCGCTTTCATTTTCAATATCTAGGCTAATTTTGACATCCGCATTGTTTCCTTCTACAGTAGAAATCACGAAAACAGAATCTTTTTTCACTTTCATGCGGTCGGCAATGACGAGTCTGACATCTCTATAGATGCCCATTGCTTCGTACCACCAGCCCTCATATTTTGTGCCGTCAACTCTGACTGCCACTGCATTGTCTTCACCATACAGTATGAAATCTGAAATGTCATAAGAAAAACTTGTGTAACCGCTTAGGTGTCTGCCCACGTAATTTCCGTTGACATAGACTTCACTATCACGATACACACCGTCAAATTCTATTGTGATGGCCTTGCCTTCTTCTTTGGCATCGACGAAAAATTCCTTGCGATACCACACAATGCCGACCGTCAAAAATCCTTGGGCACTTGGAATGTCTTTGTCAAATTCACAACGATAGTGGCGGAAATCGTGTGGCACTTGCACGGTGTCCCATTTGTGCAAATTGTAGCCAACTTTTCCGATTCCACAGTTCCCTGATTTCATAAAAACAGGATTTTCAAATACATCATGGATGGTGTTAAAATTGGGATTTATGATGTCGCCATCGTGGAATCGCCAGTCGAAATTCATATTATATTCTTGTCTCATGTAAGCCTTCCTTCCTATTATATTATCACTTATAATGTCACACCATCTTTGAAAATGTTGATTTCTCGATAGCCGTATTCCTCTGTTTTCGTTTCTTTTCCATTGGCAATTTCAATGACGAATTTCAGCAATTCTTCTGCCGTTTCATCAATCGACTTGCCCTCTGCAATCGTGCCTGTATTGAAGTCAATCCACCCTTTTTTCTTTTCGTAAAGTGGTGTATTTGTGCTAATTTTCATCGTTGGGGCTGGTGCTCCAAACGGTGTGCCACGTCCCGTTGTAAATAAAACCATGTGAGCCCCTGCGGCTGTCATTGCCGTTGCACTGACCAAATCATTTCCGGGACCTGTCAGCATATGAAGACCTGTTTTTTCAATTTGATCGCCATAGTCCAACACTTCCACAATCGGAGCCGTACCACCTTTTTGCACGCAACCAAGCGACTTATCTTCTAGTGTTGTGATGCCACCAGCTTTATTTCCGGGACTTGGATTTTCGTAAACGACTTGATTGTGATCCGTAAAATATTTTTTGAAACCGTCAATCATATCGACTGCTTTTTGGAAAATTTCCTCATTGATACAACGATTCATGAGCATGCCCTCTGCACCAAACATTTCAGGCACTTCCGTCAACACTGTCGTTCCACCACGGGCAATCAATTTATCACTAAATGCACCTACCGTTGGGTTTGCAGTGATACCGCTCAAACCATCACTACCGCCACATTTCATACCGATGACAAGTTTACTTACAGGGAGCGATTCTCTCTTGAACTGTCCAGTATATTTAGCCAATTTTTTGAGTCGCTCTTTTGCTTCGGCAATTTCATCTTCGACTTCTTGGCAGACAAGAAATTGTACTCTTTCCTCCTCCCATGAGCCAAGCTCTTTTTGGAATTGCTCCATCGTATTGTTTTCACAGCCCAGACCCAGTACCAAAACACCCCCCGCATTCGGGTGATTGGCAAGGGCTGCCAACAGCTTTTTTGTGCGTTCGTGGTCATCCCCCATTTGGCTACAGCCATACGGATGCGGAAATGCATACAGCCCATCGATTGAGCCTTTTTCGATTTCATCTTTACAATCTCTGACTAATTTTTCAGCGACACCATTGACGCAACCAACTGTGGGAAGGATCCAGATTTCATTGCGAATGGCAACTCGTCCGTCACTTCTTAGATACCCTTGGAATGATTCCGCAGATACTGCTTCCAATTCCGTCACTTTTTTCTGATACGTATACGCACTTTCTTCATTTAAGTTCGTCTCAACGTTATGTGTATGTACCCAACTTCCTGCTTCAATATCGGCTTTTGCTGTCCCGATTGGAAAGCCATATTTATAGATGAGTTCGCCTTTTTTGATGTCTTTGATTGCAATTTTATGTCCTTGTTTGATGTCTTCTTTTGCTACGACTTCGACATCATCAAACACTACTTTTTCTTGTGCCAAAACAGTTTCCACGAGTACCACGACTACATTATCGACCGTAGAAATTTGAATTATTTTTGTCATATCACGCACTCCTTTACAGACAATTTTGCATGGCTTCTTTTGCCCCTTTTTCTCGAATCAATTTCAAATCAGAAATAACTCTTTCTAAAAATCCAGAATAACTCGTCAAATCTTCGCCCCAAAATGCAGTGTTTTTACAAACAGCTTCAGCCAAAGCCTCAACCGAATCATCTTTATGTTCTGCAAAAAATTCCAAAATAAAGCGGTCGTCATTCACAGCGTATTCGTTTCCCAAAGGTCCTTGTCTTTTTGCAATCATTTCTTTTTCTTCTAGTCGATCGCAATTGTAAAATGCAATCAGAGCTGCAAAACTCATGGTGATGCATTTTGGCAATTCTTGAAATTTTTCAACATACCCTTTGAAACTCGGGAGCACTCTCGCTTTCCATTTGCTCACGCTATTTAAGCTGATTGCAAGCAGGGAATGGTCGATGAAAGGGTTGTTGAACCGATCTTTGACTGATGCTGCAAATTCTTCCAATTCCGCTTTTGGTAAGGACAAAGTAGGAATGATTTCTTTGTAAATCGTATCATTCATAAAACGAGTGATGGTCTCATTGTTCATGCAATTTCTGACGATATCTTCTCCTGCTAAATACGCCGCCAACACTATAGATGTATGGGCTCCATTTAAAATTCTGACTTTGCGATTTTTGTAAGGTGTATGGTCTGCTGTCACAATGACAGGCAAGTCTGCTTTTGCAAAAGGCAATTCTTGACTCAATTTTTCAGAGCCTTCAATGACCCAAAACCCAAATGTTTCAGCTGTATTTACGAGATTGTCCTCGTAGCCATTTTCTTTTGTAATCGCTTCAATTTCATTTCTTGGATACCCTGTTACAATACGGTCAACGAGTGTTGAGCAGATTTCATTTTCTGCTTCCATCCAATTTTTAAATTCTACAGGCAAGCCCCATTCTTTAATATGTTTGAGCATACATTTTTTCAATTCTTTGCCGTTGTTATCGATCAGTTCACAAGAAAGCACAACGAAGCCTTTGCCTGATTCTTTGCCGAAATGCAAAAATCTTTCATAGAAAAAGCGAGTCAATTTCGCTGGGAAACTCGATTGTGGCATGTCGTCGAATTTACAACTACCATCGTAAACAATTCCTGCTTCTGTTGTATTACAAGCGATGTAACGTAGATCTGGATTTTTTGCACAATCCAACACTTTTTCAAATTCACCATACGGATTCAAGCAACGACTCACACAGCTGATGACTCTTTTGTTGTTGACTTTTTGACCGTTTTCCATTCCTCTTAAGTACAATGTATACAGTCCGTCTTGCTCGTTGATTTTGTCTGCAAGCCCTTCTGCAATGGGTTGCACCAACACAACTTTACTATCAAAATTCGCTTTTTCGTTCGCTACATCAATAAAGTAGTCGACGAAGCCACGAAGAAAATTTCCTTCTCCAAATTGAATCACTCTTTCAGGGGCATTTTCTAAAATATAGCCTTCATAATTCGTCTCTTTTAGCGTAGCATAATTTAATTTTTTCATTACAGTTCCTCCTAATATAAGTCCAATTCATCGAGTACCATCTGTACGTTTCTATGTTTGTCTGTAGACCAAAATTCACGCTCACGCATTTCATTGACGAGATCCGAAGAAATTCTCAGCGAGAGCATATCCATACCCACGTCCATTGCTGGCACAAATCTTGCGTGCATACCGAGTTTTTCTTGTGCTACATTTCTTTGGACAATGGTCTGGAAAATGTCCGCATATTGTTTTTCACGAGTATTGGAAATCATATCAATTATAAATAAAATCAACACGAAGTTGTTCGTTGTTTTTGCAATTTTATGTAATATTTCTTTGTTGCCGATGCGATACGCAGTATACGCTGACACGACTTCACTTGCATCGTGCAAGTACTTGTCGAAGCGTTCGCCTCTGTTATTTAAAATTTTTGTTACCCATATTTTTTCGCAATCACTTTCTACATCTGGATTGATTTCCACACCATCTATGCCATCTGTCCACAATTTCATTAATTTTTCGATTGGGTAGTATTCATCATTGTGAATGACATCGTGCGGAATACAGTTTTCTTTGTTCATAATTTCTAATATGAGAGCTTCTGGCAAAAATACAGAGTCCCTTGTTTTCTTGATAGAATCAAGCATTTTTTGTCTCATTCGTAGATTTTCCGTAGTTTCTTTTTCTGCACAATTATGGAGAGAAAATTTATCTTTATCGAGTTGAAATAATTGCTCCGTCACACGAGGCATTTGTCTAAAAAAGGCACGTCTGTCGACATCATCTACTTTGTGTTCATGCCCTTTTTCAATCATCGATCGTACAAACCAAGGGGCTTGGATTGTCTGGTAGGCATTCGGTCGTTTCGTTGGTGTCAATGCAAAATCGCATACGTACATCAAGTCGTGTTCATGTACACAACGGCTATTTTCAAAGACTTCATCGATTCTCATACCGAAAGAATACGTTTCATTTGTCACTTCCACTCGACGCTCACCTAAAATTGGTTTGCCCTCCAAGTAGTTTGGAATTTCTCCGCCAACGACAGAAAGTGCAGTCGGCAAATAGTCGACGAAAGACGTCAATCTCGTACAAACTTTTCCTGTTTCGCTTTCGCTAAATTGCAATTGTGACTCCATTTTTTTTGGTACGTGCAGAAGCATTGGCACGTGGACACCTTCATTCCACAAATAGCTTTTTCCTGAAGGAATGCCATGTCCATTGTCGCCTGCAAAAATCAAAATTGTATTTTCATATGTACCACTTTTTTTCAATTCTTCGACCAACTCACCAAACATTCTGTCCATGGAAGTCATTTTTTCATGGTATTGGGCCCAGACTTCATCGGCTTCTAGCGACTTGAAATGATACCCCGGTATCACCATATCTTCTCTCGTTTGGTATTCGTTTTCTTGAAGCCTTGGCATCGTTTCTCTATGTTCTATGCGGTCTTGTGTATAGCCATATTGAGATTGGTGCGTAATTGCCATGGTCTGTATGATGAAAACTGGTTTTTCTTTTTGGGGAATGATATGTTTCATCAAATCAGGTGCAAAATTTGGTGTGTCGTCTCTCGTAAAAGGAATGAGTTCATCATAACCCGATTCGAGAGGGAAATTGAGATCGGTTTTTCCGATGATCGTATGGTAATTTTGCTCTTGCATATAATTACCGAAATTTTTGATATGTTCTGGCAATTCGTAATAACTTCTATGGTTGCCGACACCAGCCGAAGGGCCATTGATTCCTAAGTTGAGCGAAGTGCGGGCAGCCGAGCAAACAGGACCTGCCGAATAACAATTTGTAAATCTGAAATTTTCTTTTGCAAATTGATCCAAGTAAGGTGTTTTTGCATTTTCATCTCCGTAACAGCCCAAGTTTGGGCAAATGTCTTCTGCAAGAACAATTAAAATATTTGGTTTATCCATAGTATGCTCCTTTTCTATCGTTTGTAATTTTATTTATCACTTACAAAAGTATTATATACCAACACCTCTAAATAAGCAAGCTATTCATACAATTATAGGGAAACGCCGATTCTCCACGTATTATTTTTTTTCGGTTTATACACTCGAAAATCTAATGCACGTAATGAATCAGCGATTCCCTAGTCAAATTGCCGTAAATATTTTACATTTTTATATTATGAATTTTCATCAATAATTTGTTGTCCACGAACCATCATCGTATCAATGATGCCATCCAAATCAGATTCTTGACCGAAGTAATATTTTTCCACTTCTTCAGTGAGCATCGACAACAACTCGCCATTGTACGTTGGAATTTCTGTATACACACGGTTTTTGTACTCAGGATTCATCAATACATTGCCGAGTGCTTCCATGTCTACGTATTGTGTATCTTCGATCATCGTTTCTACGTAGCTCATTTTGTCAGCACCTGCTCTTGCTGAGATTGAGCTTTGTTTCACTTCTGCACCATCGCCTACGTAGTAGTAAAGGAAGTCAAGTGCTTCTTCTGGATGTGGTGATGCACTTGCTACGGAGTAATAAACTGCTTCAGTCAAAGAAGCTCCTGGTTCATTGTCTCCCCAAGTTGGGATTGGAGCAAATGTAGTTTGGAAATCATGAGGGTAGATGCTAACATCATCAAGTTCAGTCAAGATGAATGTACTAATTGGCATCATACCAACGTTACCATTGAAGAATTCTGCTCTGTAGTTGAGACCAGTTGATTTTACAATAGAGTAAGGCACTTGTGATTCATCTTCATTTTCAAGTAACATTCTGTATTCCAACCAATCTTTGAATAATGGATCGTCATAATTTGGTGTGCCATCTTCTTTGATGAATGGGTAGTGTTCCATACCTGACCACATACCTAACATATTGTATTGTTCCCATGCAACGAAAAGAGAACCGTATTTTTTGCTTGGGCCTTCGCCTGAAGTCATTGCACTTGCGTACTCTCTGTAGTCATCCCATGTCCAATCAAGGCTTGGCACGTCCAAACCAGCAGCATCTAACATCTCTTTATTGATCATCACAAGCCAGCTTTTCCATTCATAAGGAAGAGCGTATCTTGTGCCACCAACTGTTGGTGCAAATTCAAATTCAGTTTCAGGTTCAACGCCTTTTGCTGCAAGCAAATCATCTAATGGATAATACGCTCCTGATTCTGCTCTTTTTGAGTGGGCACTGTAATTTCCTGATACTAAAATGTCCATTGGCTCATTTCCAAGTATCATCAAATCGACTTTTGTGTAATAGTCATTGACGTCTGCATTTCCATAATACTCAAATACGACATCGATATTTGGATTCATTGCTTCATACGCTTCTGCAACACGTTCATTTTGTTCTTGATCCGCACTGAGCCATGTCACAAAACGCAATGTGATTTTTTCATCTGAACTACTTTCTTCCGCACTGCTTGTTGTATCTTCTGCGGCACTACTAGATGCATCACTCGATGTATCACTTGATGTATCGCTTGACGAGCTAGATGAACTAGATGTATCACTGCTCCCCCCACAACCTGCTAGTGACATTGCCATTAGGCAAGCCAAAGCCAATGCTTTTACTTTCATAGAATTTTTTTTCATGTTGTTACCTCCTCTTTTCATTTACATTTACATTTACATTTTATATTTTAAGTGATGTACAATCTCATTTCATGTAACGTTTCACTATAAAATCTTTTTACCGTCTTACCCTTTGACACCACCACTTGCGATGCCACCAATGACTGATTTTTGCCCGATAATAAAGACAATGACAAGTGGCAAAATTGCAGAAACTGCTGCCGCCATAATAAGTGAATAATATGTACCTGCCTCAGTTGCAAATTGCTTCATTCCAAGTTGGATTGTATACAAGCTTTCTGAATTTAAGAATACCAAAGGTCCTTGGTAGTCGTTCCACGTCCACGTAAATTTCAAAATAGCTAGTGTTGCAACCGATGGTCTCACGAGTGGGAAAATGATTTGCCAAAATACTCGAAAGTGATTTGCCCCATCAATTTTTGCTGATTCAGATAATGATTCAGGAATTGACATCATCGCTTGTTTCAATAAAAACACACCATATACACTAAATGTATTGAGCAAAATCAAACCAAGATGTGTATTGTACAAATTGATTTGTCTCATGATGATAAATTGAGATACAATCGTAACTTGTGGCGGAATCATCATTGTTGCAAGATAAACTAAAAATAATTGTTCTCTATATTTCCATTTGACTTTCGTAAATCCATACGCACCGAGTGCCGAAACGAGCACTTGAAATACCGTCGCAAGGACAGTGACTTTGATACTATTCCAATATTTTAAGCCAAATTGGTAACGCTCGCCCCAAACTTCTTTGTAGTTTTCAAATCCATTGATGCGTTCTGGAATCCACTGGATTGGGAATGTAAATACATCTGATTCAAATTTAAATGATGTCGAAATCATCCAAATCAAAGGCATTAACATCGTAATTCCAAGCCCCCACATGAAAGCTGTCATAATCCATTTCACGGCTTCTGCTTTTGTTTTATCATTCATATGTAGATACACCTCCTATTCGTTTGTAAATTTTTTCTGTGCACTATATTGTACAATCGTTACGATAAAAATCAATACAAACAATGCCCATGCCAACGTATTTGCATATCCCATATCAAAATCGATAAAGGCTTTTCTGTAAATATAAAATGCCATTACAGATGTAGAAGTACCAGGTCCACCTTGCGTCAATACGCTGATGTGGTCGAAAATTTTAAACGATCCAATGATACCCATTGTCACCAAGAAGAACGTCGTTGGGGATACCAAAGGAATTGTGATTGAGAAAAATTGTCTCACTGGACTTGCTCCGTCAATGCTTGCTGCTTCGTATACATCATCTGAAATCGACTTGAGTCCAGACATAAATACAATAACGTAATACCCAACTTGTTGCCAGACATACACGATAATTACCGAGGGCAATGCCCACTGAAAATCAGCCAACCACTTCGGTGGATTTTCGATACCAATCGACATTAAAAATTGATTGATTGGTCCAAACGTTGGGTGCATCAATACCATCCACACGGGGCAGACTGCAACAACGCTGGCAATATAAGGAATGAATATAAATACACGAATGAACGAATTGCCATAGATGTATTTGTCCATAATTGCTGCTAGTACAAGCCCTAGTATGATGAGTACCGGAATGGATACGGCTGTAAATACGAAGTTGTTGCTAAACGAACTTGTGAAGTTAATGTCTGTAAATAATCGTTTGAAGTTTTCAATGCCGTTGAATTTGATTCCGCCAAACCCCTCCATGAAGTTCCATTTTGTCAACGTAAGTATCAACGAAAATATAACCGGAATGAGAATAAATACGATAAATCCAATGAGACCTGGAGCAATAAATAAAAGCCCTGTCATCAATTCTCTAGCATCTGCTTTTTTCATTTTCTTTGTTTTGTTCATACCATCGTCCCCTCCTTATTCAAAATAATTTCCATATCGTGCAAAGACTTCTTTGATTGCATAATAACCCATTTTTTCTCTGCGATATTCATCTAATACACCTTTGTTATTGTGCGTTCTCGGTCTTTGCATCGCCCACTCTGTGCTGACTCTGACATCGGTAAATTGCCATACGTAAACGCCTGTACACTCCTCATTTTCAAGGATTGGCTCAACTTGTCTTTTCAAGTTGTCGTATTGAAATTCTTCTGTCCATTTGTCTCTTGTGTGACTATGGCAACCGTAAATTGCACCTGAACCAATTTCGCTGACGATGTATGGTTTTTTCACTTCGTTGCATTGTTCATCAGCGTATTTCATCAATTTGCCCATCATTTCCTCGACAGGTGTTTCAAAATACCAGAGCGGATAAAAATTATTTGAAATGACCGTCGGATACGAAAAACACAAATCTTTGTAATGCTTGTTACTTGCAAAAGTCGTTGGTCTTGATGAGTCAAGACTTTCAATTTGCTCGAATTGTTCTTTGTAACATTCACGACCGTACTCTGTTTCACTTGCACATTCATTTAATATGCCCCAGATGAAAATCGATGGGTGGTTATAATGTTCAAAAATCATTTCTTCAATGCAATCTGCACATTGTTTTTTGAAGTTTGGATTGACCATATCTTTTTCTTCTAAGCCCCTTGCATGATTTTCTTCCCAAATGAGAATGCCATTTTCATCACACAAATCAAGGAAAATTTCATCGTTTGGATAATGCGAGGTGCGAATGGAATTTGCCCCCAAATCTTTTACGAAATACAAATCGTAAATCATGGATTCGTAAGGAATGGCACAACCAAAATGTGGGTGATCTTCGTGACGATTGAACCCTTTGATGCGAATTTGCTTGCCATTGATTAAGATTTTTCTACCATCTAATTTGATTGTTCTAAAACCAATGCGTTCTATCAAATCGTCAACTTCTTTGCCATCAACAGATAATTTTGCATGTACCAGATACAAATTCGGTGTTTCCATCATCCACTCTTTGACATTAGGGAATTGAAATTCTTCTTCTAATACCAATTCAGCACCTGCTCCAACCCTTTGTTTTTTGAAACGATACAGTGTATTATCGAGTGCAAAAGAGACTTCCACTTCTTTTTCTTCCCCACTCAAATTGACGTTTTTGACTTTCACTTGGGCAAACCAATCATTGCCTTTTTTTACTGGAGTAAAGAAGATTTTCTTGATGTAGATATCTTCTAATTGTTGCACTTCCACACCTCGTGTAATGCCACCATACGTCATGTAGTCATTTGGAATATGTAAAGAAGAAGCTTCTGAAAATGTGTTGTCGACTTCCACTTCTAATTTATGTGTGCCGTCTGATAGATTTTGTACAATCGCATCAAATGGCGTAAACGCATTGTAGTGCGTTTTTACGAAATTGCCATTTACACTCACATTGGCTGTATGACTGACGCCTTTGAATACGAGACGCACATTGCCTTTTCCTTGAAACTCCGTTGTATAAACTGCCTTGCCACGATATTTTGAAAATTCAGCAAGACTTTCCCAACAGCCAGGGACAAGTAAGCGATACGGTGTTCCGCTGTGTTCACCAGCACTCACTTTAAAATCCCATAATTTGCCACTGAGTTCTTGTACCTTTCTGATGTCGTGTTCTTTGAATGTTCTAATCACTTAATACATACCTCCTCTTTATTTGAATCGTTTCATAAATGATGAAAAAATAATAATCTACTACGCAGTATTTTCTATCTCTGTAAGATACTACAAAAATTACATCACATGAAAACATGTATTTTCTGTAACGTTTCATTTTAAGATATTTGTATTGTAACACGTATATTTTCTCTAGTCAATGTACAATACAACTAAAATATATATATTTCTTTTAGTTGTATTGTACACTTCCATTTTATTTTGACATATATTCTCTTTTAAAATAGATTGTTTTATTTTCATAATTTCCATTTTTTGAAACAAAAATTTGAATCGTACAGAACAAATACTTGACATTACATCGCCCTTCATTTATGATACATACAACAATATGTAATTTATTGAATTGATTGTAGTATTGAGATACCAACTAAATATTACATTTTTTAAAAAAGAAAAGACCTTAAGATTCCTATCGGGTGACCGAATGTTATCCATATACCTTGAATTTTCAATATCTCAAGAAAGGTGATCTTCGGTCGCCTACTCCTAATAGAGCAATCGTTTTGGGCAATATTTAATGACTGCTGATTAAGTGAAAGATTTTAAAATCAAGGGATAAAACCTTGAGACTCTGTCTCAAACTCTGCCAACTTTTGAAAAAGTTGGAGCAAAACTTTCTTTTTCGTTCACTTTAGTATTATAAAAAATTTTATCTGCAAAGGTTTTTAGTGATTTATGAGAAAATGCCTGCAGATAAACTAAATAAAAATGCTTTCTAACGTTGATATAACAACATTTTTATGTTAATCAGCAGTCACTATTTAATTGAGGGAGCAATACTTACAATTGGATTATAAAATCAAAGGAGCTGTCACATGAACACAATACTATTTTTTATCGTCGTATTTCTATCATATACTATGCAAGGAATTACAGGTTTTGCCGGTACCATTTTGGCAATGCCTTTTAGCATCTCCCTAATGGGCTATGAAATCGCAAAACCAGTACTCAATGCCGTCGGTTTCTTTTCAGGGCTTTATATTGTAGTAATTCATTCTTCATATGTCAATTGGCAAGAGGTCAAAAAAATGATTTTTTATATGTTGCAAGGTATTGTACTCGGTCTTTTGGTGTACCACATACAACTTGTCCAAGTCGATTTTTTATACATCATTCTGATTGTATTCATCTTTTATATCGGACTCAAGGGTTTATTTATAAAAGGAACGAACAAAGAATACAGCAAAACAATGACTCGCATTCTCTTGATTTTTGCAGGTCTCATACATAGTTTTTTTGCAACGGGAGGTCCTCTTGTGATTGGCTATATGACGAACAAAACGAAAGACAAAGATGTCTTCCGTGCCACACTTTCTGCTGTGTGGATGTTTCTCAACGGTTTTATTTTAGGAAGCGACATCATCAACGGCGTTTTCACAACAGATCTGATTACACTCACCGCCATTGTTGTGCCGATTTTATTTTTTTCGATGTGGATCGGCGGAAAAATATATCGATATATCGATCAAGCTTTATTTATGAAAATCACATATATCGTTTTGATTCTCATTGGCATATTTATGATCGCCACATAAAAATTGTGGAGTCACAGTATATTGGGGATAGTCCCTTAGTGATAGCTGAATTGGCAAAATATAACACACCTGTAGTACTTGCCAATACTACTACAGCAGGCGATATCACTTTAGATTCAAGTACTGGAGTGGCTGATACGGAGTTGTTCGTAGCCACTTTCACTGATGGCGATGCCTCCAGAACACCTATTACAAATATTTTGGAAATTAATAATGGGACTGGTGTGTCATATGTGGCAACCACTACTGGTGGCGACGCAACATTGTCTTTAATTGTAACATTGACAGCAAAAGACGGAACTGTTTTAACAGCTATCACATCAGTCACTAGCAAAACAATTGCTGTAACCTCAGAAGCTTAAAAAAAGTCTATCTCTAAAAAATAAAAAATGACCTCCTAAATGATGCTCATTTAGGAGGCTTTTTATGGCAAAATACAAATAAAAAAATAATTGTAAAATTACCATATAAAAAATTTTATTTTTCGTTCAATCGAGCAAGTGTATTATGATGATTGATGGCAGTAAAAATCAAACGACTGATATGCAATAAAGTCACAAGTTCTTCTTTAGAAAAAATACGATTGACTTTACTATCATCTATAGCCAATAGCACTTTTTTATCTGTATCTTTCATCATGTCGACTACAAATAAAGTGTTCATATTTTCTTTTTGAAGCAAATGCACCATCATTTCATCTTCAATTTGATTTGTGTGATTGATACAAAAAACACCGTCTGTATTTGTACCTTGGAACGCATTTGTAATTGTTTGAGTGTCTAATTTTTGCAAATCGTCTAAGGAAGCATTTGGATTTTTCCATTGATACCCATCATTACACGTAGTTTTTCCATCGGAAGTTTCAAGAATGTAGCAATGATCCACTTTATAAATATTGCCGATGCATTCCAACACAGAGGATACTATTGTCTGAAAATCTGTTGACACATACAATAAATTCATGATGGCAGTTGCGACTGCATTATTGACTAGAATCGGTTTTCTACGATAATCGCCAACATCATTTTGTGCCACTTCATTTTGGTTGTCGTGCAAATCTCTGTGGTATTGTCGATACCCATTTTTGGTGGAATGTTTGATTTCATATAATGCAATATCCGATTTTTTATATAATTCTTCATACGTTTCCCCATCAGTTGGGAACATAGAAATGCCGACACTCGCAGAAACTTCAATTTGCGTTTCGCCCTCAGTGAATACTTTATTCAATACACTACAAAGCAGTCTGGCTTTTTCGATAATGATTGCAGTATCGCTGACATCACGCATTACAACTACAAATTCATCACCACCGATACGACCGATAACATCATTTTTTTCTAAAGCACGTTCTGATATCTTCTGCAATTCCTTTTAGCACTACGTCACCGAAGTGATGACCTAGATTGTCATTGACTGCTTTGAAATTATCAATATCAACAATCAAAAGAGCGTGAGACTTATCAGGGCGATATTGAAATAATTTATCTGTTTCTGACTCAGTCGTCATTTTATTATGCAGGTTTGTCAAGAGGTCTGTTTTTGCCTGTTCTTCTAATAATTTGAGTGCATGGACATTTGTCATTTTGCCGATTACAGAAATAGGCTCATCAAAACTGTTTCGGATAAAACTATATGTAGTTCGATACCATTCATAATCATCTTTCCCGAGACGATATCTCATTTCTACAGGTTGTACAATCCCTTGTTGGAAATTGTGTATCATCAAATTATGCATTTCCATATCGTCCTCATGTATTTGATAGATGTGCATAACAGAATCCGGATAATTATCAAACACTTTGACATCACCTAAAATTGCAGTTGCTTTTCCTAAAAATTGAATGATGTCCGTTTTGAGATCCAAGCGAAAAATCGTTTCGTCAGTCAGTTCAGTGATTTTATGAAATAGCACACGTTCCATATGCAATTTGTCATGGAGGTATTTCCGTTGGCTCAAATCTTTTAGACTCGAGTAGAATAATTTTTCACCAGTAGAAGAAGTTTTAGAACGACCAAATAAACGCACCCATTTGGCACTGCCATCATGCATTTTCATTCTAAACTCTACGTCAACATCTTGATTCATTGCCAAATTGAGATGGATTTCAGACAACACCCAATCGAGATCTTCGTCAAAAATAAAGTCCTTTAATAGCCAAGTGCGATCCGCATCTTTTTGATTTTCGTCTACACCTAAAATTTTGTAGTGTTCTGCATTGGCATACGTGATTGCGAGTTTATTGCCAACATCCATAACGACAATACCACTAGGCAAATGTTCTGCCAATTCATGAAAACTAAGAGAACTTTCATTGACAACTTCTGTCGCTTTTTTGAAAATGTACGAAATCAAATTGTTGTTTTTGTCCTCCCAAACGCAACAAAAATGAGCCTCAATAAAAATATCCTCTTGTGTGCGTAAGTACATTGTCCCCTCAGATTTTTCGTACTTAAAAAGATCTTCTTTGATGTGCGTGTGCAACGTTTGTAGTGTCTCTTTTTCTGTGATAAATTCTGAAAAAGGAGTGTCTGAATTGTCAAAGTTATCCTTGATTTTTAGCATATCAATCGCAGCCCGATTCATGTGTACCAGCTGCAAAGTTTCGATATTTTCAACAATAACAGGACTATCAATATAATTCATTGTATTAAAATTCATATTATACCTCCTATATAAATATTGCTCTGCTAAGTATATTCCTAAGCTCGAATATAGTACGCATACGATTGCTGTTGATTTATCTATATAATTTCATCATATACTATTAATGATACTATATTCTGAAGAAAAAAGCAATATATTTTTATTAGAAAAAGTATATTTTTTTCAATCAAAGATTTTATTTTTGTTAAAAATGCACAAATCAAAGACTGAATCACATCTGAAATTTTTAAATTTAAAATTTTACGAGGATTATACAACGAAAATCACATACGAATATGCCACTTTATCACACAACAGGCGATAAGGTTTTTGACAGACATGAAATGATCCTATCCAAAACCCTCAAAAATTTATAATAGAAAGCGATTTACAGCGTTTGACCCACAGTCTTTTTAAAAGTCTCTGTAAAATCATTTTTTTACAACGTCCCCCAATATTTCATTTAACTTATTATCATTTTGGGGCATCAATTTAAAAATCCCGCCTTGTGTGTTAGCATTTAAAGGTATACCTTTTACCAACTCAGGCTTTTCACGAATTCCAGTAATAGATTCTCTTTTCTTCTGATCCTCTTTCCCTTGCATAATCCAACAAGAATCAACCTCTGTGTACCAACATTTGGTATTTGGCTCATCTTGGAAACATATTCTAATCTCCTCACCGTATTTTTTGTATACATCCTTACACCTACTCGCCGCTTTGGAGGGGCGTTCAGTAATACTCAAATAATTACTCCATTTAGAATCAAATATGTGATACTGTGCCTTATGTGCCTCAGTCATACCTTTTTCAATGACTTTTATAATAAAATCAGGTGTATAATAAGGTCTATTACTTTTATGATTCTCTCCTGCGGATTTACGATTGAGAGCGATACCGTTGAATTGTATATCTTTGATATCTTTGACATCTGCGACATTAGGAAATTCTACAAACACAACAGGCTGATAATATAAAGTAATCTCTAATGTCTTGTCTCCATTTGCTTCTTTTTTCTCAAAAACAAAAGTATTCGCAATATCTTCATACATCTCCCCTTTGTATACTTTTTGCGTATAAATTGTCTTTGCTGTATCTTTTATCTTTTTAATGTGATTACTTGAATATTTCTTCTGCTTCGTCAGTTCTTCACAAAATGCATCGATATACGAAAAACATAACTCTGATTTTGGCTCTAGCTCTAGCTCTGATTTTTCTTTACAAATTTCTGCCAATTCCTGTTTCATTCTAATCAAGCAATAATATTCATATATCCTATCAGCTGAACAAAATTGAAAGTCCTCGCCATCAACTTTATCCCCCATTGATTTGGAAAACCATGACACGATGTCACTGTAAATCACTTTATAATGGTAGATTTCTAAAAAAATATTTGTCGGCTGAGGCATCTGGTTCAAATATGAATCTGTCTGAACAAGAATACCTTTATACTTCTTTTGCAATGTTTGCAATCGATCCAAAATCTTCGAAAATACCTTTTTGTGAAATTCAGAGTCAAGCTCTCGATAAAGCGTCAATATCCCTATCATAGGATGGTAACCCGTTTTCGGTTCAACTTGAATTTGTTTTTTCATTTTTTTCTGTTCTTCCTCTGACTTTTTTGGAGCGAATGAACTAGTTCTTTTTTGTACATGTGCGACCAAAGTATTCAAAAATTGTACAATAATCTGATTTTCGTATATATTTGCTGTAAATTCCAATCTTGACAGCAAAGTCTTTTCAGGAATATAATACTGATTGTTCACCGAAATCCCAACAGGTTCGTTTATACATTGTAACTCTTGTGGGTGTTGTACTATATGATGAATCGTATTTATGTCTATATTTTTCAATTTATAAAAATGGTCTTCTTGTTGCTGTCCTACTGTTTTCTTCACAGAGTTATCCATAAACTGGCGAAACATATCTTCATAATTTTTACAAATCCAATTGAGAACTTCAACTTCTTGACTCAAGGACAACATTCTTTCGTTTAGATTCCACCCTTCTGTTTCCGGTGCCGTTTGACGCTCTTTTTTGTTCCTCAATAATGTTTCTTTCTTGTCGTAGATGTATTCTAACATATTCCGCAAAGAGTTTAACTCTTTGTCATTCTTCACACAAACAATCAAAAGAGGCGAATAGAACTGTTGCATATCTTCACCCTTCGGCGTTATCTCTACATAAATATCTGTTACAGCACAGATCAATTCAAATACATTTCTATCATTTCCACCCAATCTAATCTCTTTTTTATTCTGATCTTTGTGTTTGATTTCAACCTTTTCATTATTGATAAAAACTTCTATTTTATACTGATCCATTGGTTCTTTCGCCTTTATACGAATGCTATAGAAGTGATTGCCGTGGTCAGCATATACAGGATACAAACTCACATCATCACTATAGTTTTGTGGTTGATTTTGAAAGCGAATCACCGTATTATTCGTCTGTTCTTCAAACAACTCTAGTTCTATATCCAAAATAATCACCTACCTTGTAAAAAAGTTGTAAAATTGCATGTTGCCTTCTCTGTCTCCGTATTCTTTGATTTCAGTCAATCTTCTAAAAGATATTGGCATTGATTTTTCGTCAAGCTTCTTCAATAATTTCTCGATGAACTCTCCATAGCGAACACCGTGTCCACTGATTTTTGGCAATACTTTTTGTGCAACTGCATAATCCAAAGCAGTCATTTCTGAAATTTCCCTCTTGCCTTCATCAAATAAAGCACTACCGAGCAAGCAAAATTCTTTGATCATAAGCAACACTCTTGGACTAAGATATATTTTATATTCACTCAGCAGTTTGTTAATTTCCGTTATTTTATTGAGAGTAACCTTGTTAAGTTCTGTACTATGACCTATCTTTGACAACGCTTCTAGGAAATTGCTCCCATTTATCAAAACCAGTGGATACGCCTCATTATCCAAAGCTCCTTCCTTAATGTTATCGATATCAATTGCTTCTACTGGAGGCATAATAATCCACGCCCTATCGATTAGACGAGGCGACAATCATTCAGTCGTGTGGTCTATATTAATCGTTGCTACAAAACGTAAATTATTTGAAATCTTCAATTCTTTGTTGTTGCTCAATTCTATGCTACGGTTTTGTTTTTTGAAATCATCGCACAATCCCATAAAATCTGACCAATAGTACTCCATCGGGCTCAAATTCGCCTCATCGAGTAACATAATAAACGGATGTTTACAGGAGTTGTCAACTACTTCTAAATTTAAAGATTCCAATCCTTTGACAACTTCTTTATTGCTACTTTCAAAAATTTTACTCAATGGATTGTAGTATCCAATGAAATCACGTTTGGACGTCCAACCTCTTCCAACAGGAATTTCTATGTATCTCTTATATTTCTTATGATTGAGTCCCAATATCGTTGCTATGATCTTGATAAGAGAGGTTTTACCCGTGCCAGGCTCTCCAGCCAAAATTGTCAAAAATCCTTGTGACAAACAAAGCAAGACATTAATGATGTCATTTTTCGCAATCTTTCGATTGGCATCGCCGTTCAACTTCTCCGATATATAATTAATAAATTTATCGACTTCTGTGGCCTTTTCGTTACCTTTGATGGCTTCGTATTCTTTTTTTACGTTGGACTCTCTAACTTTTCTTTCAGCAAATAGAATTTCTTTGAATTTTTCTTGTTCTCGATTGAGAAGTTCTTTTCTCTTATTTTCTTCCAAAAAGAGCTGATACTGTTCTTTTTGATTTTTTACTGCTGTTTCTAAATCAGCAATTGCGATGATATGTTGTCGTTCATCTGACGAAACGGGTTGATGGTTCGCTTCACTTGAATAACTTCCATGTAACGGTTTGTTCGTATTATTTTCACTCATTTGACTCACCTTTCTTTTTATTTAATTGTGTTTTACAATGATTTGATGCGATTATAACTATTTGAAATCTCTTTCTTTACAAAAATAAAGCCTACATAAATACTCTTTTGCCTGTTTGTGATCGAATGTAGCAGCCAATGCAAAAAAATGGATTGCCTTTTCGTGATTGTAAATATCTGTATTTTTTTTATTAGCGAATTTACAAGCAGAAGAAAACGCATCTTCTGCTTGTGTTTCGGTGAGTTCTGACTTATCGGGTTCCTTTTTTTCTAGCAAATCATGATATACACTCATAACGTATAGATTGAGCATTCTGGCTGCTTTGAGGTGTTTATATTCCGCTGCTTTTTTGCACCATGATATTCCTTCATGCATAGAATTTAGTATATTTACGTCGTGCATATGAATAAGTGCAATTTTGTAGTGTGCATCTATGCGTGATTCCCTTGACTCATTTGCATCACGCACTATTTTTATAAACCACTCTAGCCGCCTTTCTATCTCAGCTTTGCGTGTCCCTTCCCTTCTAGCAGGCTGTCTTAACAAAGATTGTATCTCCAAACTCCCTGTATCTTTTAGTTGTTGAAAGCGAGCAAAAGCTTCTTCCATACAAACATTTTCATCTATGTAACACTCGCTTAGTAATTTTTCAGCAAAGGTACTCCCTCGTTTTGCCGCCAATGCGAATAAAGAAAAGGATTTTTCGTAATTTTTTTTCACGCCTTCTCCTGTATAAAAAAACGCAGCAATTTTCAGCAAGGCCTCGACATCGCCTTGTGTTGCAGACCGTCGTAGATAAGAAAGTCCTAGAGGTATATTGTAATCAACACCTCTTCCTTTTTGATAAAACAAACTCGTCATTCTTTGGGCTTTTGCATGTCCTTCTTGGGCAGCTTTTAAGTACCAATAAAATGCTTGGTTATCTGATTTTTCCGCTTGATACCCTTCTTCGTAACATGTACCCAATTTGAATAAGGCATCTATTGCCCATTTTGGAATTCTTGAGCTTTCTTCTTTGATATGTGCATCATCATACAAATCCACATCCAAATCCTCTTTTTCTTCTTTCTCTGCATCATTTTCATAATATATATCGTAATTGCCAATCCAGTCTTCTTGCTGTTTTTGTTCTTCGTCCAATTCATCCAGTTTTTTTTCGTAATAACTAGCCACTTTGTTATAGCTGTCAAACGCTTTTTCAAGATTTTTGGGGACGACTTCGCCATGATAATAATACTCAGCCACTTTGTATGTATCATGTAAATCATTGGATTCATTAAAATGAACAATCGCATCTTCATACGATTGTGCGACAACAATTCCATTTTCGTAGCACACACCGAGTTGGTGATGTGCATCGGCATCACCAGATTGGGCTGCTTTTTGGAACCATTCTATTGCTGTTTCAGATGATTTTTGTACACCCTTTCCTTCGTAATAACAAAGCCCCACTTTATATTGATACGATATAGTCCCTTCGTTTGCAAATTTTTTATAATATGCATACGCAGTTTCATATGATTGCGTGACACCGAATCCATATTCATAACACGCTGCCACAATCTCCCCAAATTCTACGATTCCTGCATCTGCAAGTTTTTCACAATAAGCAAAAGTCGTTTCTCGAGAAAGCGAAACACCTTCTCCCAAACTGTAACAAGAAGCCACCTGTGCCAAAGCCAATACATGTCCTTTTTGGGCAGCTTTTTCAAACCAAGCAAATGCACGGGAATGGAGATTATCAATCATTGCGTTGTGTTCAGCATCTTCTCTTTCTTGTTGTTCAAAAAAATCTTCGAAATATCCCTGAGACATCGAGTTCTCACCATCATAAAAATCGTCAATGTCGAAGCAAATACTCTCGTTAGTGCAATCACCATCTTGATAATCGAAGCCTTCACTAAAGTCGCAGCGGCAATAGTCATCTTTGTCGTAGCCATATTTGTCATAGCCGTCTTCATCATAACCTCTTCTGTCATAGCCATTTTTATCGTAACCATATTTGTCATAGCCATTTTTGTCATAACCCATTTCGTCGAAGCCATCTTCTTTTATATCATCATCATCTTCCTCGACATTGTACGGTTTCATATTCATTTCACGTTCTTTGTTTTTTCTATCAATAAATTCATAGAGCTTACGAAAATGATTATTTTCAGCCCTCTTCCACTCATCGCTGTCCGCAAGAAGATGATAATTGAGATGTTTAGAAGCATATGTATACGCTTTTTTTGCATCGCAACAACCCAATTGGTAGTGAATTTCTGCGTCGTTATTTGCCTCGAGTTGTAGATACCACCCCTTTGCGAGATTCATCTCTGGTATAGTGCCTTTTCCATAAAAGTAAGCGTCTGCCACTTTGCGTTTGGCTTCTGCGTGACCGAGGTTAGCAGCTTGTTCGTACCAGTAAAGTGCTTTTTTGAAAGATACTTTTATGATATCGCCTTGTTCGTAATGCGTGCCCAATCGAAATTGTGCCTCCAAGTCTCCATCTTTTGCAACAGCAATCAAATCATTGATTGAGGTGTTTTTTTTGTCTGCATTAGGCTGGTCTAAAATTTTTTGAAGTTCATTGATTCGTGCAAAAACGAGTGTGTTATTTTGTTTTGCGACCTTTTTATAACATGCAATGGCTTGTTTATACGAAATGTCGATACCCATTCCGAGTTCATAACATAAACCCAAATGAAAATACGCCCTTATATGTCCTTTTTCTGTAGCTTTCATATAACACTGAACTGCTTCTTTATAGTTAATTGGCGTGCCTTTTCCTTTTTCATAACAAAGTCCAAGACAAAATAAAGCCCGTGCATTTCCTTGCTTTGCAGCCTCTTCAAACAATTCGAAGGCCATTTCAGAAGGCGGTTTCTCTCCTGTTTTTACAACGTATAATTTCTTATTAAAGTCAAAGAGAGGGCTATCGATTAGGTCATTAGATCGTAGCATGTCTTTCTGAAAGAAATATCTACGCTTTGCGTAGAGTATTCCGAGATTTATTTGGGCATCTGCGTATCCTTGCTCAGCAGCCAATTCGTACCAACTCATTGCAAGATCGTTTGATTTTTCGACACCTTTTCCTTTTTCGTAACAAAGTCCAAGGTAAAATTGATCTCTTGGATTTTGTTGTTTGGCAGCTTTTTCATACCAATAAAATGCCTTTTCATCCGACTGTTTGACACCTTTTCCATGTTCATAACACCAACCCAAATGAAATTGTGCCCATGCATCGCCTTGGTTTGCGGTTTGCTCATACCAAATAATGACGGTTTCATGCGATTGTTTCATACCTTTGCCGTCTTCATAGCATAAAAGAAGATGGTATTGTGCCAATGCGTCACCTTGTTCAGCGGCCGCTTTGTAGCATTCGAAGGCTTCTTTGTATGATTGTGGTACACCATTTCCTTTTTCGTAACAAACACCCAGATTATTTTGAGCCAATGCATGATTTTGCTTGGCGGCCATTTTGTACCATATAACTGCCGAGTTGTATGACTGCACCACACCTTTTCCCAATTCATAACACAGACCAATATTATACTGTGTAGAGGCAACTAGTGTGAATATCGCTTCATATCTAAATAATTGAAGGAGTTCCAACTCTGATTTTTTTTTGTCTTCTTCCATTCTATCACTAAGATCCCAGTCCGTATGTATTCGTACTTTATCTTTTTCTTTCAGCGGTGTGTCGTTTAGATTTGTTACATTCACCATCACTACCCCCTTTTGCGATATCATCATTTTCTTGTTGTGTTTTGAGAACATTCACTGCTGTCTATTTTTATTTTTCTGCATTAGGAGGAGTAAAAAAATAGAAAGTTTTTAATTTCTCTCCCGCATCTGCATTGCCCAAAATATCAGAACGCATATAATTATAAATTGCTTCGTAATGTTGCCTATTTTTATCAATTCCCACATTTTTCATCATTCTTCCAGCTTTACCTCCAGCATCACAACCTGCTTTAAAATACTCGTCTGCTGTTTTCTTATTTAAAGAAGAATCCTTTTGGGCCTCGTTATATAGTTTCTTGCATATTTGCTCCAATTCAGTTTTAGCTAATAACCGCAATTCTTCCTTCTTCACCTCTTCTGTGCTATCATCCGGAATACTTTTAGTAGATTTTTTTGCACAATCCATACAAAAAGCAACAAAGTCTTTTAAGTGTTTCACTTTTCCTTGGTCTGCCGCTTTTTTTAAATAAAAAATCGCTTTGGAAGGCGATTTGTCCACGCCTTCTCCTTTCATATACCACCAACCGAGTGTATGTTGTGCCTTTGCATATTCTTGGTCGGCCGCTTTTTTGTACCATTTGAATGCATCTTTAGTAGATTGTTCCACACCTTCTCCGTGTTCATA
>JAWXUZ010000119.1:0-6924 GCA_044425835.1 Bacillota bacterium
GCATGCACATGATGCAACGTATAATTCTATGCTAGCCATTCATTTCTTCCCAACTGATGACGATACATATTCCGATATCGAAACGACAGTGACTGTGCATATCGAACCAAAAGACATTGAAATTATTGCAGATGATGTATTTATTGGTCTTGGAGATACAATTGATCCAGGCTATGTATATACATATACGTATCCAGAAGATGGTTTTGTTACAATTGATGGCGTAAAAGAGGAATTTACAAATGAAACTTACCCTGTATTTACTGCAAATCCAACAACAACAACGGAGTATGGTACATATGCAATTTTTGCAACAACATTGGGAACTGCAAGTACAAATTATAACTTGATCCATACCAATGGAACTTTGCACATTGCAGAATTGTTTACAGTGACCTTCGATACTGATGGCGGTAGTGAAGTTTCTGCACAAGAAGTGTATAATGGTGATGTTGCGAAAGAACCAACAGCCCCAACAAAAGACGGATTTACTTTCGAGTATTGGACTTTAGACGATATCGAATTTGACTTCTCAAGCAAAATCACAGGAGTTACTGAACTCGTTGCGGTATGGAAAGAAATACCTGCTGATGGAGACACTGAAGAACCTGGAGACACTGAAGAACCTGGAAATACTGGAGATACTGGAAACACTGGAAACACTGGAAACACTGGTACTGGTACTGGAAGCGGTTCTGGTAGTGGTTCCACTTCAAATAGTGTGACTAGACCATCTACCGATGGAACAGGAACAGAAACTGGTACTGGAACAGAAACTGGTACTGGAACTACTGCTGGACCTAGTACAGGAACTGGTACGCCAACACTTTCTGAACCAACGACAACACCTGTTCTACCTCCATCAACGACGGTAGAACCAACGGAAACTGTAACGACAACAGATCCAGAAACTGGAAATAAAACAGATACAACCGTTTACGAAGGTGGAACAGAAGTGACACAAACCACAACACCAAGTGGCGAAGTGACAGGCGAAGTGAGTGGTGTCACAGGAAATACGACTTTGGTCATTCCAGCAGATACCACACCGACACCGAGTCAAGTTGTAGTCGTGACATATCCAGACGGCACAACGGCAATACTTCCAAATGGTGTGCCTGATGGAGACGGTTTCAGAGTGACAATTGATTCTGATGTCACGTATGAAATTGTTGACAATACAAAAGCATTTTCTGATATATCACCAGATAGTTGGTATGCAGAAGCAGTAACTTTTGTAACAGCAAGAGAGTTATTTGTAGGTATGACACCAGAAATATTTGCACCAGACAAAAATATGACTCGTGCAATGTTTTGGCAAGTACTTTATAACTACGCAGGCAACCCAGAAGTAAATAGCACTGGTGAGATTTGGTATTCCGATGCACAAGCTTGGGCAATGGAAGTTGGAATCTCTGATGGATTCAATCCAGATCGTGATATTACTCGCCAAGAAGCGGTGACAATTCTTCATAGAATGGTTGGTACACCTATTGTAACTGGTAATTTAACAGTTGGATTTGCTGATTATAGCGATGTGAGTGAGTGGGCAAACAACGGTATCAATTGGGCAATTTACACTGAAATTCTTGTTGGAAGTAATGGTCAATTGAAACCAAAAACAGATATCACAAGAGCTGAAGTTGCAACTGTACTAATGAAATTTCTCAATATCTAATAAAAGTAAATGAAATAAAAACGCAGACCGATATATTCTGATAACCAAAGAATATGTCGGTCTGTTTTTTGCAATATTTTTCCGTCCTTCTGGAATTTATTGTTGATTCTCTTGAGATTTTGGATCGTAGATGGTATAATGGTATTGAGATAGCAACGAAAGGGGCGACCTGTGGTCGCCCGAAAAATCCCAAATTTCAATATGTAGGGGCGACCTGTGGTCGCCCGAAAAAACTGAATTTTCAAAATGTAGGGGCGACCTGTCGTCGCCCGAAAAAAACTGAAATCTCAATATGTAGGGGCGACCTGTCGTCGCCCGAAAATCCGAAATTTCAATATGTAGGGGCGACCTGTGGTCGCCCGAAAAAATCCGAATTTTCAAAATGTAGGGGCGACCTGTGGTCGCCCGAAAATCCCAAATTTCAATATGTAGGGGCGACCTGTGGTCGCCCGAAAAAATCCGAAATCTCAATATGTAGGGGCGACCTGTGGTCGCCCGAAAAAATCCGAATTTTCAAAATGTAGGGGCGACCTGTGGTCGCCCGCCCCCTTCTCACAGAAAGGAAACACAATATGCCACGTATAAAAAAAATCGAAAGTCGTGAAAATAAAATCATCAAACGTCTCCAAGGGCTAAAATCAAAACGCAACCGAGACAAGGAAAATCGCTTCATCGTAGAGGGGCTTCGATTCGTCAACGACATTCCCGATTCACACCCCGTAGAATTATACGTTTGCTCCGAAACGTTTTCGTCCTCACAAGCAGTTTCCCCCTACCAAGAACGGGCAGATGTAATTTTAGTGCCTGATTCCGTATTTCAACTCCTATCCGACACCGAAACACCGCAAGGCATTTTGGCGGTTTGCGAGAAAAAAGAGACTCGTTTTTCAGCGTTTACTTTTGAGCGTGATGCAACAGCCCCTGCTTTTTTCGTTGTCGCTGAGGAGTTGCAAGACCCCGGAAATTTAGGTACACTCCTACGGACAGCCGATGCTTGTGGCTGTAGCGGAATTTTTTTGACTGATGGCTGTGTCGATTTGTACAATCCAAAAGTCTTGCGTAGCACGATGGGTTCACTGTTTCATCTTCCTATCATCACACATTGTACGACCGCAGAAATCCACGCTTTTTTCACTAAAAATCATATCCCGATGTACGCCACACACCTACAAGGCGACTGTTTGATTTACGATTTGCCCCTCTTTCAGCCCTGTGGAATTGTCATTGGCAATGAGGGACGAGGCATTTCCAAAGAGTGTATTTCCTTATGTGATACACTCGTCAAAATACCGATGATTGGGCAAGCAGAATCTTTGAATGCCTCCATTGCAGCTGGTGTCATTTTGTATGAGGGTGTGCGACAACGACTATCAAACGCTAAAAAATAAAGTTCAAATAAAATCTGAAAATTCTCTATTTACAGTCAAAATGTGATGGAGAATTTTCTTTTTTTATTGTCTAATTCAGAAAAAAATGAAGTATCCACACGCATTACGTGGTCTTGTGGAACGTATAAAATATGCCTTGAACGGGAAGATTTGAACTGAGAATATAGTACAAAAAAGAAATATAGATGTGCTATAATTTCATATTAAATTCGATGAATAGGAGTAATTCTTATGGCATATTATGGAAAAGTTGAAATCAGTGGCGTAAGCACGGCACATTTGCCGATGTTATCAGGAGCAAAAGCAAAGGCATTATTTTTGGAATACAATAAGGGAGACCAAAGTGCAAGAGAAAAATTGATAGAAGGCAATTTGCGATTGGTTTTGAGTATCATTAAGCGATTTGAAAATAGAAATGAAAATATAGACGATTTATTTCAAGTGGGAGTTGTCGGACTCATCAAAGCAATCGACAATTTCGATGTGACGATGGACGTCATGCCATCGACGTATTGTTGCCCGATGATTATCGGAGAAATCCGCAGATATTTACGAGACAATAACCCGATTCGGGTCAGTCGATCACTGCGAGATGTGGCATACAAAGCATTGCAAGCGAAAGAACGCTTGACGAGTGAGAAAGGAAAAGAGCCGACACTCGAAGAAATTGCAAAGGAAATCGGCTTCCCAAGAGAGCAAATTGTGACTGCCCTCGATGCCATACAAGACCCTGTTTCACTGTACGAACCAGTCTATCACGATGGTGGCGACACGTTATTTGTCATGGATCAAGTCAAAGACGAGAAAAATGGCGACCACTTGTGGGTGGAAAATATTGCACTTGGGGAAGCGTTAGGACATTTGTCAGAGCGAGAGAAAAAAATTGTGGCACTTCGATTTTTCGAGGGAAAAACACAAACAGAAGTCAGTTCAGAAATCGGAATCAGCCAAGCACAAGTCAGCCGTTTGGAGAAAAATGCACTGCAACATATGAGACAATACGTGTAACTACTGCAAAAGTTTGCGTATCTCCCCTTCTCATCTCTTTGCATTTTTTCTACAAAAAAATCAGTCTCCTTTATGCAATATAAGGGAGACTTTTTATGTTCAGTTCTGAAAATACTATAAAACAAAACTCAATTGTTCAACGTATTCAATATAAAATCCGTATGGTATTTGATATGTCCTTGTGCCACAATACTACCCTCTTCACTATCTTGATTTTCCACCGCCCGCAAAATACTTCTATGGTGTGCCACAATGACAGGAATTGATGTATCTAAATTGAGATGTGCCATACGATAGCGATAGAGTTGCACTCTCAAATTTTGGTACATTTGCACAAGACGCTCATTGCCTGATGCCTCAAATATAATATCATGGAATTTTTCGTCGGCTTCAATAATTTTTTCTTTGTCGCCTTCTTGGATTGTCGCCTCAAAAGTCGCTTGTGAAGCACGTAGTTCTTGCACCTTGTCACGGTCGATTCGTTTGCATGCCAAATTCGTCGCAAGACCTTCTAAGACTCCACGAATTTCCAAGATGTTTTGAACATCTTTTTTCGTCATTTCTAAGACTTGTGCCCCTTTTCTCGGAACGAGTGCCACCAAATTTTCAATTTCAAGCATACGCAATGCTTCTCTTACAGGCGTTCTGCTCACCCCTAATTTTTCCGCCAGATGATTTTCCATCAAACGCTCTCCAGGGGAAAGTTTCCCCAATAAAATAGCATTTCTAAGCGTCTGGAAAACGACATCTCTCAATGGCAAATACTCATTGTTTGTCACGTTCAAATCCATATCATTCATACGCATTTCCACCTTTCGTCATACGTTGTTGATAAGAAAGCTCTTGGAAAGTTTCTGTCACAAAAACCTCTTTTAATCCATACTGTCGCTTCACTGTATTTGCCACTTGTCTCGCTTCTTCATACGACTCAAACAACGCAAATACCGTAGGTCCACTTCCACTCATCAAAGCTCCCTTTGCACCCAATTCTATAAACGTTTCTTTCATATCTTTAATTCTTGGGAATCGCTCCATTGTCACACTTTCTAAAACGTTCCCCAATGCTTGCCCCATTGCAACAATGTCTTTTGATTGCATTGCCTTTTCCATTTTTTTCGCACTTGGATGCTCACTGATTTGATTGAGATCCAAGCCTTTATATACCGTCACTGTAGAGACACTGACAGGCATTTTTGCCAACACCACAAAACAAGATGGACACGGCGTAATATTTTTAAGCTCCGTGCCAATGCCTGTCCCAAGCACCGTACCTCGTCGAATACAATATGGAATATCTGACCCAATTTCAGCCGCCAATTTTTCCAGTTCAAACCGCCGCAACCCCAGTGAAAACAAACGATTCATACCCACCATAGCCGCCGCACAATTCGAGCTTCCGCCCCCCAATCCAGCCGATACAGGAATGCGTTTGCTCATAGAAATATGAACGCCTTCTTTGATTTGAAACCGCTCTTTCATTAATTTTACACCCTTGTGTGCCAAATTCCGCTCATCACAAGGCAACCACGGCAAATTACTTTTGATTTGAATTTCATCAACATCCAGCTTTGACATTATAATGCGATCGTGCAATTTCAAACTTTGCATAACGGTTTCCAATAAATGGTAGCCATCTTCTCTTTTTCCTACTACATCTAAGGTCAAATTGATTTTTGCCCTTGATTTCAACTCAATTTCTCTCACAATGTACCTCTAAATTTTCTAGTTTACTTTTACGATTCATTAATTGTATAAAGTATACCTCTTTTTCACACAAATTACAACCACCATATTTTTAATTTTTCCCATCAAAAACATGAAAACTCTTAATTTTTATACACTTTTTCAGAAAAGTTATATAAAATCTATGCTTTTCACCATTTTTTATGGTATTATATAAAAATAATTGTGAAATAGTATCAAAGGAGAGATTGTCTATATGAAAATTTTTGGTTATACCCCAACACTACTACAGAAAAATACTATATTAATACTTTGCATTATCGTTGCAAACTTGTTCTTTTTTAAGTACATTTTCCCTATTTTATTTCCATTTATCATAGGATTTTTGTTGAGTTTTCTATTTCGTCCAGTCGTCAATTTCGCAGACAAAACGAAACTTCCAAGAGGAATTTTGACACTCCTTGTCATTCTCGTATTTTTAAGTTCGATTTTTTTCTTAGTCTATCTCTTTGTCAATAAACTGACCGATCAGATGCTTTCTCTACTTGAAAATTCACCCACTTATATAGAAGAAGTCTCACGAATGACAGCAGAATTGATCCTCTCCCTAGACAATCTTTTATTGGGATTTCCACCGATTTTATCTGAAATTTTCCAAGAGATTCAAACTGACTTTTTTTCGATTCTACTGTCGTTTTTTAACAATGTCGACCCCTCTTTCCTCGTGTCGTGGGTACCTCGCTTTTTGTTAAATTTTTGCATCGCATTATTTACTTCGTACTTTTTCACAAAAGAAGATGATTTGACTAAAAAAATATACGAAAATTACATCAACCCACTTTTGGGAAACTCCCTCACTTTTATCAAAACGAAGCTCTTGACTTCGCTTCTTGCCTATTGCAAAACACAAGGTATTTTGATGATTTACGTATTTTTGATTTCTGTCGTTGCACTCAATTTGTTGCAATCACCTTATGCATTTTTGCTGAGCATTGGCATTGCAATCGTTGATGCACTTCCATTTTTTGGCAGTGGTTTTTTCCTATGGCCGATGGCATTTTACTACTGTTTTATCGGATCGTTTCAGCAAGGTTTCCTCTATTTGGCACTGTATCTTGCATTGCAATTTCTAAGACAGATGCTACAGCCAAAAATTCTCGCCTCACA
>JAWXUZ010000020.1:0-33502 GCA_044425835.1 Bacillota bacterium
AGCGACTCATTTTTCAGCGGTTCTCTTTTTGGAAGTTCCTTTTTCAGCGACTCATTTTTCAGTGGTTCTCTTTTCGGTAATTCCTTTTTCAGTGGTTCATTTTTCACTGGCTCTCTTTTGGGAAGTTCCTTTTTCAGCGACTCATTTTTCAGTGGTTCTCTTTTCGGTAATTCCTTTTTCAGAGTTTCTTTTTCAGAGGATTTTAGGGGAGGTTGATGTTTATTTTTATCGTTTTGATTTGTCATCGTTCGTTCTCCTCTCACGGTCAGACATTCCTATAATTATGATTTCGACAAACCACGAATAATTCCATAGGGTTTTCAAGATTAAAATTTTTTAAAAAATGTAGTTCTAAAACTTTTTAAGGAAATCACTGATAAAACCCTTGATTTTGCAATTGGAATGGTATAAACTTGAAAGTGAATTGTAGTCAAAAATGAACATTACGAAAAGGAGAGTACTAATGAAAATTCAATCTATTAATTTGAAGTACGATTTGGTTGTTTGTGGTGGCGGTATGTCAGGTATCTGTGCGGCAATCCAAGCATCTCGACTGGGACTAAAAACGGCATTGATCAATAACCGTGGTGTCCTCGGTGGCAATGCTGGACCTGAAATTCGTGTCCATATTTGTGGTGCAACAGGTTCTTCTGAATACAACTTATATTCTCGTGAGGGTGGTATCATTGGCGAAATCCTCATCGAAAATAGATACAGAAACCCACAAGGGAATGTCTATTTATTTCACACTGTTTTGGTGGACAAACTGCGTGCCGAAGCAAATTGTGATGTCTTTTTGAATACGTATATTGATACCGTGAATATGAACGGAACGAGTATTGCAAGCGTAGAGGGAACACAAAATGGTTCTGAAAAACGCTTTGTGATTGATGGCGATATGTTTATTGATGATACTGGCGATGGTACCATTGGGTATCTTGCAGGTGCTGAATATATGTATGGTCGAGAGGGCAAAGGGCAATGGGGCGAGCAAATCGCACCGAATGAAGAAGACAAAGGTGTATTGCTAAGCTCATTGTCTTTTTATTCCAAAGATTTTCATAAAAAAATGCCTTTCACAATGCCTGAATTTGCCAAAGATATTACAGATAATTTCCAAAAAACGTTGTCCTTCCGTGAAATCCCTGACCGCATTCCAAAAGATGCAAGATATGATGGATACCGTTTCCAATGGTATTATGAAACAGGTGCTAGCAAACACCAAATCGATGACAACGAAGCAATCGTGGAAGACCACTCCAAGTTGATGTATCAAATTTGGGACAATATCAAAAATCACTCCAACTACAAAGCAGACCAATTTGACATCGAATATGTAAGTCCAGTACTTGGGAAAAGAGAGTCCCGACGTTTGGTCGGCGAATATATTTTGAAAGAACAAGACATTGCACACCAAACGAATTTTGAAGATGCAATTGCTTATGGCGGTTGGTCAATCGACTTGCATGCTATGGGCGGATTTTTCGATGATGACTTAATCAATCGCCACTACTACTTGCGTGGGATTTATCAAATTCCCTTCCGCAGCTGTTGTGTCAAAGGGATTGGCAACTTGATGGTTGCGAGCCGTTGTCTGTCTGTGTCGCACGTCGCATCGGGTACCACTCGCATTATGTCGACACTTTCTATGCTTGGGCAAGCGTGTGCTGTGGCAGCTCTTTTGTGTAGAAAATACTACCAATCACCAAAAGAAATTGCCGAGTCACATATCGAAGAATTGCAACAAATTTTGCAGGTATATGACCAAGGAATTGTCGGCAAAAAGAAACGTAGCGACATAATGGAGCAAGCAAGTATTACAACATCTTCCCACTTCAAAGGGGAGATTCCGCATACAAATGAATGGTTGACAATGAGCAAAGTGTATAGCTTCATTTTCCCAGTTGTGCAAGAAAATAAAGCAGTGCAATTGCATTGCAAAGCAAAAAAAACAACGACTTTGAAATATACCATTTACAAACCAGCGAAAATGGAAAATTATTCTCCTGAAATTAAATTGGGTGAATTTTCTGTAAAACTCCAAAAAGACGAAGAAGTGCCACTACTAATTTCTTTGGAAGGGCTTGAATACGAAAACAATCTCTGTGTCATTTTTGAAAAAAATCCGTCTGTATCATTGGAAGTGACCGCCCTAAAAGTCAATGGATATCAAATGCAAGTGCAAACTGCAAACACAGACGATTCTTTCGTGGATATTGAAACATTTAGCCCGAAACCATATATTTGCAATCGTTTCCCTAAAATCCCTGTCATTTCTTACGTATCTGACCTATACAATGGGGATAATCTCAAAAATGGCTACATTAGAAATTACGGTTCTCCGAACTTATGGTTGTCTGATATTGCTGACAAAAAACCAAAAATCACCATCACTTTTGACGAACCAAAAACACTTGAAAAGATGTCCATTACTTTCGATAATCTTTGTGATGACTTTGATTATGACACATTAGAGCATGTGTATGAAAGCAATGTGTGGGAACAAGTCGTGAAAGAATATGATGTTTTGGCGATTGCAGAGGGCGAAACTGCGTGGAAAACCATTGCGAAAGTGCGTGGAAATTACCAAAGACTCAATTTCGTTGACTTACCTAAAAATACATACAAAGAAATTCAGATTCAATTGTTAAAAACGAATGGTGCATCTCAATTTGGAGTGTATGACGTAGATTTCCAATAATGAAACAAATTTCGGCTCTTTGTCAAATGTTAGTGGACAAATTTGTCAACTCACTTTGCTATGCAAAGCGAGTTGGCTGTCGCCGAAAACCTTACACTTGAAATCCCACTAGCCCAAACCAGCCACCCCAAAACCCCCACCAAGTTTCAATCCTCGGACTCGTTCACCCACCATTTCAAGCACAAAAACTCTTGACAAAGAGCAAAAATAAAAAACATCTCCCACAACAGGAAATGCCTTTTCATTTTAATTATTATTGCCATTTTAAAAGACCTTGAGGCTCTGCCTCAAACTCCGCAAACTTTTAAAAAAGTTTGACCAAAACTTTAATTTTGCTAACCTTAATGTTTTTAAAGTCTTATATTTTGAAAATATTTAATTGGAGGTTCAATAGAATAACATCTCAATTCACATTTACAGTCCCCTGAGCCGGAGACGTAATCGCAATCATTCCCCCATAGCTACAGTTATTTTGCCCATTGTTCATCAGTGCTGGTTTCCCAGCAAACATCACAGTCGAGCTTCCGCCTTGCCACGGAGAGGGAATCACTGGCACGCATGGTTGCGGTGTCAATACCCCAAGAGCCGCCGCAGTCGCAGCCGAAACCGCCGGATTCGACATCGAAGTACACATGCCAAACGTCGAGAGATTCGCCACTTGAAAATCCATAATCGTCGCCACAGGCAGAGAACACCCCATGACATTACCCACACTCGTCACCACCAAGGAGCAAGGGGCAAGCCCAAATGTACAAGTGCAAATCGCCCCGTTACAAACTGCCAATCCCATAGAAACCCCTCCTATTTTTACATCTTAATCTGCAATTTCTCTCCGTCACTGATTTCTTTTTTCGTGAGCGGAATCAACTTCGTTTTCCCATCGACATAAATAAAAATGGAATTTTCGCCCTCACTCATCAAATGTTTCGGTAGCAATAATGTAAATTCGCCTTTTTCATTCGTCGCAGTTTCAAATAAAAGATATGCAAATTTCCCTACAGGAATTGATTCTTTCAACGTTTCTTTCACTGTATGGGCATTTTTTACGAAATTGTACTTGCCCAAAGTATGGACATTTTTCCCATTTTCGATTGCAAAATATCTGCCCTCAAGTGCCGATTCTTCTCGTTCTGGCATTTGCAAACGCAAAATATTCGTTCCCTCTTCCCCGTCGAGCGTGATTCTTTTTTTATATTCCTGACAACAAAGTGTATAATACAAAACCTTATTTTTATGATTTTTCAGTTGCCCTTCTTGTTTGTAGATGAGTTCTTTTTTTGCTGGAATCAGACTGATTAGCTGTTCTACAACTGCTTCTGTTGATTCTTCTATTTGAAAGGCAAGCGTTTTGTCTTCGTATCCATGCAACGAAAACGTCGTTTCGTAGACACCATTTTCTAAATTTTGAGCAATATAAAATCCATTGCCTTTGACTAAAAACGTCGCTTTGTCACTCGTCACATTGACGTTATCGAGGACTTTTCCGCTGAAAATATCAATGACTTTGAATACTTTAGAGAGTTTGTACTGTATTTTCATCAGAAACCACTCCTTTTTTTCTGTTTCATCTCCACAGAAATATCAGCTGATGTGACTCTTGTGACACGTCTGACTTCTGCCATATCTAAGAATACAGGTCCTACTTTGTAGAACACACCGAGTACAAACGTACGATCAAAGAGTGTATAAATTTTCGATGCTTCCTCAAAAGGCAGTACGAGATTTTGCATATCGAGGCGGTTTTCACCCATTGCCAACACACCTTTTAGATCTTCTTGTTTGACTCTTCCGTTGTCGTCAAGTACTTGAATGGCACGGCCTAAGATACGTTGTTCGTCAATCGAGCGTGTTGCCACAGCACTATCTGAACGCACAAACACCATGTAATTTAGGTGCATAGACGACGGCGGATTCATAAAATGTTCGTCGTCGAGCATGACACGGCCTTGGTTTTTGATTTCTTGATTTTGCTCTATGTGATAGAGTTGAATGCCCAAAGTCGCAGTGCCACGATCGTCAGGTCTGCAAATGCCAATGTCCTCTTTATTTTGCAAGACATCAGGCACCATATGTTTTCGCAATAATTCTAAAATCGTTTCACTCGTATCAGCAATGACTGTATACAACGCCACAAAAATCACCTCTTTTGTTGTTATAAAATTCCCGTAATTACAATGTAATTCCCCTCTTCGTAATGCGTGAAATTGAATGCTTTTTCAAACACATACAAAGGAAGATAAATCTGCCCACCGTAAAGTCTCTGCGGTGTCGGTTTCACATACGTTTTTTTGTCGTTGACATACACAATTTCTTCACCAGAGGTATACTCAATCAAAGCACCTTGCTTGCGAATGACCTCCGTACCATAACCTTGGTTTGTCATGACTTGTGCTTCTAAAACAGCAGCCATTTCACGGGCAGGCACGTAAAGTTCCCCTTCAAGCACCATCACTGGCGACTGCAAAGCCGCATCTTTTTCTGGAAATAACACGTACCACGGATACAAATAATTTTCATTTGCTTCGACTGTCGACATCAATGCATCGACTTCTGATTCGCTGAATTGTTCTTTTTGATCTGCCGCCACCCCTTGGTTCACGGTCGATAAGGCATTGCTATCGAGTGGCACAACTGCATCTGCAATTTCTTCTACATTATTAAGAGCCGCTTCGGCTGGATCGTCTGCCATACCCTCTTCCACCATCGTCGCCAAAGAAACGTCCTTGATGGCAACTGGAATCGTACCATCTTTGATGCCCTCTTCTCTCTCTTCTAGTGCATCTGTTTTCGTTGCGTTTTCCCCTGCAAGTTGGTCGACTTCACTTTTGATCTCCGTTGCCAAATCGAGATTATTTTTTTCGAGAGCATCCATGTACTCCTCGTACAAATCTTCGAGTGTTTCGTCAAGGAGTGCCACTTCTTCTTGCAACTGCAAATACTCTGCATCTTGCGAGAGACGGACTTCTTGCATTTGCTCGACAATCAAATCTTTTTTTGCTTGCAAACCGTCATTTACCAAAGACAATCCATCCAGTAAATTTTTCGTACTTTGCAACGCAGAATATTGCTCCACAGGAGAAGGCAATACTTCGGCGAGAGCCAAATCAATATCGACCAAGCCATTGACTGCATATAAAATTTCATCGGCAATGTCATTTTTCACTTGCTCAACTGTCGCAGCAGAAGAACCATCCTCTTCGAGTTCGTTCATTTTTTCTTGGTAATATGCATCGCTCGATTTTTCATTCACGAGTGAGGTTGCTGCTGATTTTGCACCTTGCAACGCCGCTATACCGCCCATATCTCCAGGTTCTACTTGGCCATACTGTGCATTTTTGATATTTTCAAGTTGTTCCGCTGCACTTTGCAACGCATTCGCATCGCCCGATTCTACTGCTGATAGCACTTGTGCATTTGCAGCTTCGATCATCGCAGAATACGCAGTTTCTTCAGAAGTCGAGTCGCTCGTTTCCGCCAACACACCTTGAATTTCAGTGATTGCTGTGTTATACGCATCGATGACTCCGCCCGATTCTGAATAATCCAAAGCTTTACTTTGCGTTTCCAAGCGAATAATCATCTCATTGTATAAAATCGTATTTCTTTGCGAAATCAAATCCGCCAACGTATCATGTAATAAATTTGACTGTTCGATTGATAGTGTACCAGCTGCTTGCAGTGCCACCATATTGTCTTCCATGCCGTGCATTTGATCTTTTAGATCTTCTGCTTCGTCAATTTCAATCGTCGCCAAGATGCGTTTGATGCTCCGCAAGTTGTCTTCATAGACATCTTTTTTAGAAGAATCCGTGAGACCTTGTTGGATATCTTGTTGCATGATGACACCTTCCAATTCAGGCATATTGACTGGGTACATATAGTCTGGAATATCGCATAAATAGACTTTTTGTCCATTGTCAAATTCAATTGTTTTGCCTGTCGCATCGGTATAATGTGTCAGTGGCAATTCGTTAATTACAGTATTTGTTACAATATTTGAGCCAGTCAAAGTGATTTGCATGATGTCCGAGCTATCAGTGATATCGTACCACGTACCAGCGTTGATATCTGATTTATAGTAGATATTGCCTTGGCCCGTATCATCAGCAGTGGCGAGAGCAATGTCTATGATCGTTCCGTTCATCATGTCCAAATAGATGGCATGCGTACCGATGATGAGTGTTTTGTCTGGAAAAGCTGCCGCTGAAATTCTCGCATCGGCATACGTTTCACCGACGAATGTCGTCACAATGAGAGTGATCACCAACGCAAATGAGATTCTCTTATTCTTTTTATGTCTTTCATTTTTTTTCATAAAATCCACTCCTTACGACAATTTTCCGCCACTCGTCCCTGCTCCAACATCTAATGTATCCACAACTTTCCCACCTGCATATAGCGACACAGACATCGTATCTTTATCACTAAAATAGAGACTAAGCGTCCGAACGTATCCATTTTTATTGGCTTTGCCAAGTGAAAGCCCATCAGCAAACACCTCATATGAATCATACACAATCGTATCGACTGTAATTGTAAAATCACTACGTAAAATATCCGATTGTTCCAGTTTCCACGTACCCTCAGTATCAGGATCCTCAGGCACTTCCGCACCATCGACTGCCACCATCAGCAACTCGCCTTCAAACTGTCCGCCATCAAACGTTGCAGTATACGTCCAAACACCATCATCATAAAAACGCACTTCCATTAATGTAGAATCAGCGTATGTCAGTGGCAAATGGATAATCGTTTCATCGATTGCTGTGCGGTTGCCCACACGAGCTTCTTCATAATGCAACTCATACTGAGAAACATTGTAATCATCAGGAATATCAACACCAAATTCAAATGTATATTCCGTAATCGTTTGGTTGATTTTCCATGTGGCTTGCCCCATAAAGGACTCGCCCGATTCCAAAGTCACATTGCTGACATCGACACCTTGCAAACGATCGTTGACGTAACCGCCCGTTTTCAGATTGAGTGCCGAGAGTGTTTTTGCATATTCCAAACGCATTTCGTATAAATTCGATTGGCTCGCATAAAATGCTGCTTTTGCCGATTCCAAAGTCGTAAATGTAACGAGTTGGCGTTTGTTTTCTAACAACTTCGTATCGTAGTCCGTTTCCGCTACCAACAAGGAAGTTTCCGCCGTTTGCATGGCACTTTCCATCTGTTTGAGCGTGCTATATTCTTGGTAAATTTCATCTTCGAGAGCCGTAATTGCATTGGCTTCTGCATTTCTCGCCTTATCTCTATCCACCAAAGCCACAAACAACGCATATTTTTGGTCGTCCATGTAGCGTACCCCCGAGAGATCGCCTTTGAACCATTCTTTCGGAATTGAAATCCTAAAAAATATCAAATTGATGGTGAATGCACCTGCCCACGGGCTATCGATTGATGTCAAAGTATGGTTGTATTTTTCAATGAAATAGTCGTAATCCATCGTTTTTCCTTCTTGGCTACGGATATACGCTTCAATGTCATTGATGTAACTGCCATATCTCGATTTGTAAATTTGCAAAATGCTTTCTGCTTCCGTTTCAGCGAGTTTTCTTGCTTGGATTTTCTCAAATAAATCGAAATTATGTTCGAGGGCATACGCTGTCATTTCTGAAAGTTCTGCTCTTTCTAAATAAAGTTCAGGGAAATACGGTGTAAAGTTGTAACCGTAACGCAATTCTGTCCCGACCAAACTACTCAACACTTTCTGTTTGATATCGATATTGGTCAAGTATTTTTGTTTTGCAGTTTCCAAATCTCGAACGAGACTTTCCAAATACTCCACGTCAGTTTTCGGTGCTTCGCCACGCTTCCACTGATTTTCAGTCGTCACAAGACTTTGATTTGTCGCTGTGAGTTGTTGTTCTGTTTGTTCTAGTCCATTGATTTCTGAAAGCACATTGTAGTACGCAGTTTCTGTTTGTGTCTGTACATTGAGCGTTTCATAAACGAGTTTTTCCTCTAGCACAACGATTTCATTTTCAATCGTTGGCACTTTCGTAATCAGTTCAATTTCCTGTGGCATATCATGTTTTTCTGGAAATTGAATATTGAACAGTAAGGAAAATTTCACGGTTGTTTCTTTTTTGCGAATGTCCTTAATCGCTGCATGAGCTTGTTTTAGTTCAATGTCTTTTTTGATGAGATCGACTTTTACTTCTTGAATCGAAAAGCTATTTGCAATTGCAAGCTCGACTGCTTTTTCGATCGTCATTTCTGTATTTGCCTGAATCTCAACGAAAGGAAACACGAGTATACACACCAAAAACAGTGCCATTATTTTCTTTGCCATATCAATTCCCTCCCACTTCATAATACAATACTTCTCCGTTTGCACTATTTGCATAACAACGGATATAGTAATCGTCAAAATTATATTTTGCAGTATAGAGCGTGTCACCGACACTGCCTGACGTATTGAGCATACGCAAAATGTACTGCTCATTTTCCTCAATCATAAATGGATACACACTATAAAACTCGTCATCGCCGAGTAATTTTTCGACTTCCGTCATAGACATGCCGACTTTCACACCTTGGATTTCTTGGTCGCCAAGGAGTTTCATATTGCTGACACGAGGTGCTTGTCCGTCGACCGAAAAATGGTACTCAAATACGACATCTGCATTTTGATAAACCGTAAAGTAACTATAAGGGAACATTTCGATAGCATCTTCATTGCCAAAGGCTTCTTTGACTGTCGTTTCCTCTGCGTTACAAAATTGTATGTAGTCGATATTGCCTTGGAAAAACAGCCCCGCAAAGAGTTGTTGTCCACTATTTGTATACAATGTACCTGACCCCTCATAGAGTCCATTTGCAAACTCACCCGTGTAGAGTGTGCGACCTGTTTTGCTGTCGTAAAGTGTGCCAAAGCCGTCATACAAATCATTTTGGAAGCTGCCCTCATAGACTTTTTTGCCTGTCGTTTCTTCGTATGCAATGCCCTCGCCTTGGCGGAGGTTGTTCGTGAAACCGCCCATATAGAGGACTCTGCCGTGGTCGTACAATTCGCCATTGCCTTGGTACGTATTGTTCACGAAATCGCCCATATAAATCAAGTCGCCATTTTCGTAAAGCTCGCCATTGCCGTGGTATGAATCGCCTTGGAAGTCGCCTTTATAGAGCAGTTCTCCGTTTTGGTAGAGTTCACCTGCACCTTGGTACACATCGTCGACAAAATTGCCACGATAGAGAATTTGGCCATTTTCGTACAACGTACCCATTCCATTTTTCAAATCTTTGGCAAACGCACCAGTGTAGAGTACTGCGTCATTTTCGTACAGTGTGCCGCTGCCACTTTTGAGGCCTTTTTCCAAAGTACCTGTATATTTTTTGTCGCCATTTTCAAAATATTCAGTGCCTTCTTGCAATTCTCCTGCAACGAACGTGCCTGTTTGGTAGATCTGTTTCGTATCTAGTGGGAAGTATTTTGTACCTTCGCCTTCGTAGAGGTTTTGGTCGTAACCGCCTTCATAAATCAAGGTGCCATTTTCGTATTCTTTGCCCGTGCCTGTGCGTACATTACGGACGAGGTCGCCTTGGTATGCGAGTTTGTCTTTTTCGTAGACTTCGCCTACGCCATTGGGCAGGCCTTTTTCCAAAACACCTTGGTAGAGCAAGTCGCCTTCTGTGTCGTAGACCAGAGCTTTGCCGTTGAACTCATGGAATTTGTTTGTATTGACAGTTAGTTTTGCGTACCATAGTTTGCCTTCTAAGTATGGATAGAGGTAGATGGTAGAGAACACGCCGACCAGAACAATAACGAAGGTCGTTTTCAGTACGAGGCGTTTCGAGATATACCAGTCTTCAATTTTGTAATATTCCTGTAGCGAAGTTGGTTTGCCAAACAGGAAACTGATCATACGTTGTATTTGTTTTTTGACAACTTTAGCGAGTCTTGTAGGGATCGTTTTGAGTACGTTCAGTTTACTACTTAATTTGACTGTATAAATTGTCGTTACAGATTTCATTGCACGAGTAAAAATACTCATAATCATGCCCATTTGTAAAACCTCCTTTCTGGATATATTGAAAAGAAAGACCTTGGGGCTTTGCCCCAAACCCTCACCGCCGAAGAAAACGGCGGTCGCCAAAGGCGACTTTGCGTAGCAAAGTGAGTTGACCATCCACCAGCTTTTGAAAAAGCTGGACAAAAACTTTATATTTGCTAACCGTAACTGTTCAGAACCTTATTTTTTAAGACCGTGGACGCTGTCCACACCTGCAAAAATACCTTTAAAAAATGGAGAACATGTAAGCAGACAACCAAAGGTACGCCCCTACATATTGATATTTTAGGCTTTTTGTAGGGGCGACCTGTGGTCGCCCGCTCTCGATAAATCGATAATTTCGGCAATATTTAGTCGGTATCTCAATAATGTCACGAAAAACTTCTGAAACGAATATTTCAATATTCTTTATTAGGGTGCTGAATAGTTACCATAATTCTACATCTCAACTTCAAAACACCCCAACCAATTTTTCGTCGGTTCAGCAATTTGCTCATCACACAAATAAATATAACTTTGTGCCAACTTATCATTCACATCCATAGACAACACATCAACGAAACAATTTCTTGCTTTCGTAAATTCACCTAAAATATAATGTTCCACCCCACGTTCAAAAACTGGTTTTGTGGCTTTTTTACGTGCTTTTTCTTCTGCGTCGTACACTTCAAGGAAATCATAAATCTTAAGGAAAGTTGATTCATCACGCAATTGTTTCACTTGCCCGATGTATCTACAAGTGTATTTCCCTTCATTGGCAATCGTTTTATACGACGACTCTGTCAGCAATACACAAATATCATTGTCGTATGCCAATTGGTTGAGTCTCTCCGTATCCATCAATATATCTGACACTGTGGAATACGACAATCCATCGCCCGAACCCACGATACCATACATCAAATCGCCCTCTTGCACCACGACATTCCAGCGGATTTTTTCTTCTTTTGACACTGCAAGTCGCTCATACATTTTCATCAAACATTTCAAATATGCAATCGAATCCGAATGGAACAATGCCCGCATCTGTCCGCTGTAGAAGTTTTCGATATACCCTCCGAATTGTCTGACAGGACTTGCCAACAAATCGTAAATCGTATTCAAAAACAGGAAGTTTTCTTCCCTTGTCATACCTCGGCTTACGGTGTAAAAATCTCTCGTTTGGACAGAAATGACAACCATATTTTCCGTGATAAAATCACCCTTATTGATTTCAAGAATATTTTTTTTCTTCATAATATCGACCATTTCTTTTGGTACGAAACGCTCGTATGAATACCGCAACTCCTCCACAGTACGGAAGTAGAGTTGCATTTTTCTTGCCATTTGGTTGAACGCATTGCCAATGTCTTCAAATTCATCTTTTGAGTTGATGTCAACTACAATGTCCATGTTGCCCTCAGACATTTCAACAACGCCTTCTTTTAGTTTTCTAAGTCCTCGCAAATTCCTTATAAAAACAATAATCTCAACGAGGGCAATCGCAAACATAATCAAAAGGACTTTCACTGCAAATTGGAACAACCATAATTTCAATTCAATTTCAAAATTAGAATGATCGAGAGACACCGAAACATCGAGATACGGTTCACCTTCCGCATTCAAAAGGTACGTATTGCAAAGTATTTGTTCCCCTTGTGAAGAATTGACTTTGATATATCTTTTGGACATGCCATCTACTTTTTCAGTTTCAAACTCTCTTACCCATTCAAAATTGGCATAACGACTTTGCAAACTTTCGCCAACACTTCTCTTTTTTTGATTGGCATTTTCTTCATATATAATATACTTTTCGCCCTCTTGAACGAAATAAATTGTATATTGGAAGTTTTTTTCCGCCATCGTTTGTTTGTATTCATAATACGAATTGAAGGTAACGTCAATAATGCCTTCAAATTGTTCAAATACTTCATTCGTGGTATCGAGTGGCAACTCCATCTCTTCAAAAGCCGAAAAATCCATTTTTTTCATACTATTGACCAAATCCGCATTCAAAGAATATAGTAACATCGTGTTGTTTTTCAACTCTTCTTCTCTGAGTGTTTCTTCAATGTGTTGGATGATGAACGTCGTACCAACGAGCAACACCCCCATCATCACAATTGTTTGCTTAACGAGTAATTTCCTCGTATGCAAGAAAATATATATGACGGCATAACACAAATATAAAAGAATAAATATCGGAACTGCCCAAAATACAATTTGTTCCATAAAGGTAGAAGTTGGAAAATGATACTCTGAAATGGCAATGAGTTCATTTCCTTTGGCAATGTACAACACCTTATCTCTCGTATTTTCATCATACGTATTGACAAAAATAGTATATTCATCTTGTTGTGACAAAAGTGCCAAAGTGGAAATGTCGAATTGCCCAAATATCCCCTCATGATTCATCACTTCCAAAGTATCTGCCGATTCATCATACCTTGCATACTCCAATGTGTATGTATTGTAAAAATAAATCAAGCCATTTGCCCCAGTGTGAATTTTCAAAATCGGGAATGATTCAATGCCATATGAGGCAATGTCAATTTTTTGATTGTAAATTTCGGTATTTTCTCCAGTTTCCGGATCTTCTTTGTATAGCAAAAATAAATCTCCATCGCCTTCAATATAGTAAATACTTCCGTGGTCTGTATAGAGTACACCTTCCAAATCTACAGCTTTGTCGAAGTGGAATATTTTTTCTGCCATCATCATCTCTTCGTTGATGTCGCCGATTTTCATAGTCAACACGAACGTTTCTTCATCATAGAAAAATAAAACATGTGATCCATTTACGTATTGGTGCGATAGCAATTGATTTGTACCACCACTATATTCATACCTTGCCACTTCCTCGAAATGGCTGTCATACTGTGCAATCCATACCTCTTTCTGGTCAATATTTTCCCATGATTCTACCGTCAAAAAGACATTTTCATTGTCATCGACGAGTAAATTGCGGTGTTCTATTGATTCCAATTGCCTTACTTCAGGCAATATCTTGTACCCCACGATTTCACCTGACATATCCATGTTGACCAAGCTCGATTTCGACTCTAAAAAGTAAATTGATTCATTTTTGATATAGACGTTATCGATGCCTGTAATGTCGTGTTTTGAGTCAGGAAGCCATACAAAATAGGAAATTACTAAACTCAAAATCAAACATATGCCAATACTTTTCTTTGATAACATAATACCCTCCCATTCTATGCATTCCTGTGTGTGTGCATTTTTATTTAGTGATTTTTGCTTCAGCAGTAGCTGTGGTTTTTGTTTTTGCTGTTGTTGTAATTTTTTCAGCGGTAGCTGAGCGGTAGCTGAGCGGTAGCTGAGCGGTAGCTGAGCGGTAGCTGAGCGGTAGCTGAGCGGTAGCTGAGCGGTAGCTTTAGCTCTAGCTGTTGCTCTAGCTACTTACTGCTTACTGCTTACTGCTTACTGTACATCTTCCTCTGTCACAATCGGCTCATCTACTGGCAATCTAAGTTCCTCGCCCGGTAAAATCAAGCTCGGATTAATCATATCGTTGAGTGCAATGACTTCGTCCATTCTTTCGATACTGCCAAACTCATTGACTAAAATACGAGTGAGATTTTCTCCAACTTGCACGATATGCACTCTATAATTGACCTCTTCTTCTTGTGGCAATTCTTCCTCCATGAAATCCTGCAAACCGTCTCCGTGATCCGTTTCATCTTCTACAGGTTCTTCCACAGGTGCCGGTGGTGGTTCTATCGGTGTCGTAAGGTATACTTCTAGTTCGTCTTTTGACCCAACTTCTTTCGTCAAGTCGACACCCCCAACGTCAAGCAAATCATTGTACACCGCAAGCGATTCATTTCGATTCGTGAAGTAGTTATATCCATACACCGCACACAATACCAAAATGGCAACACCTGCCAGTGATTTTACTTTCGCCATCAACCTCTTTTTTTTGTCGAGCAACGTGCCTTTCAAATCTTTTTCAGAATTTATGGAATTGTTCAAATCCTCTAAATCTTTCAACACTTCGCCAAAAGAATGGTACAATTCCTTGTCACATTTGCTGACGATGATGTCCAATTTTTTATGTTTTTTAATTTCGCTATCAGAAAATAAATGATGAATGAGTGTATACAATTCATGAAACACAGTGCTTGGACGAGCGACATCTTCATTGTCGATTAAAAATTTATAATTGAGTTCAATTTTATTGTTCTCAAAAATAATATTTTGAATATTCAATGCATTTGCTTTCACCACATCAGGGTAATAGCCATGCTCTACCATCACATGGAGTATTTTTTTAAGAAGTACCAATCGAAACTCCATTGGCATACTCTCAGTTTGCAATACACGACCAAGTGTCGTGCCGTCGATATAATGAAATATAGCGTAAAATTTAGAATCTTGACTAAAGCACTCCACAAAATCTTCATGTCGTTTCGGTGTCAGTTCAGTCACTTGTACAATGTATTCTTCTATCAAAGTGCGACTAAAAATCTCATTGACAATATAATACTGCTTCTTCGTATCGTCAATGCTTTCTGCCACATAGCAATTCATTTTTTCATTCGAGGCAACAACTTTCAAAATGCGATATTGACTCAAAACCAAAGGGCTACTCATAAAAAACCTCCTCTCTCAATTATCAATTTGTGTTTATTTTTCTTTCACGACGATGTACGCTGTCGCTTTTTTCGTTGGATATTGTACACTTTCAACGATAATTTCATATACGCCCTCTTTCGTTGGGGCTTCGTAGAGTCCTTGCGTGCTGATTTGTCCGCCTTCTGGCTCAACGACTGCAAATCGACATTCTTGACTGTCCGATCCAATGATTTTGGCATCGAGTTTTACTTTTTCTTTCGGAGCCACTGTCACTGTATTTGGTGTCACTTCAACAGAAACTTCGTTCATTTCAGCGTAATTTCTCGTGCGGATTTCATCATTTTTGATTGCCCACCAGTACATTTGTAGCGATGTCTCTTCTGCATTTTCTAGCATTTTCACGACGATGCGAAACGTTCCTTTTTCAGGATACGAAACGACTGCTATTTTGACAAGTGGCAAATTCGGCTCGAAAATCGTGCCTTTTAGGAGTTCCAAATCACCAGAAACGATGGTATTTTGCTCATAAAATAACGACCCGTCTACATTTTCACCAACTGAGGCTTTGACGCATACATTGCCCTCACCAAGTCCGTGTGCAATTTCATCGCTATAATACACCTTGTCTTTTGATTGCAAGTCGATGTAAATATTTTCTTTGCCACTCATGAAATTCGTTTCATCTTTTTGCGTTTCTTTTCGGTCACTTTTGCTCAAAGACACGTTCTTCTGCGGTCTTAACAATTTCATTTCAAGCCACGCATCTTTTAACAACATATAAAGCATTTGGTTGCTCAACACTCGTTGTTCAAAAGGCAATTTTTCAAGTTCTAAAATCGAATACGCATCGTCACGTTGGATCAGTCTCAACTTCGCAAGACAGATTGGATGCTCCAAATTTCTTGCCATGATGTCCTCAAAATGTGTCGCAAAATAATCTTTTATGATGCGGTCTTTCACTTCTTTTTCTTCAACGGTGACTGGAATTTCAATCGTTCTTGACAAAGCAATTTTCTCTGCCCCCACCATCACTTGCCCATCCGCACAAGTAAATAGCAAATCGTTTTTCCCATTTTCCACATCTTCCATCATACCATAAAAAGTAAGCTCTGTTTTTTGATTGCCATTGCCCTCATCTCTATGGTAAATGCGGATTTCCTTCGTGCCACTTTCACTTCTAAGATATTCACAAGAAAGCAAATAATCGACTTCCACACCTTTTATGACACCACGTTTTTCGATGGTCACTTTGACTTCCACAATGCCTTTTGCAGTGACGTATTTCGGTGTTTGTTGCGTAATCAAAATGCCTTCGCCCTCATAAATGATGGTTGTTTTATTTTGCAATTGCGACAACCACATCATGTGTTCTTTCGGCAAATTGTCTGTCAAATACAGTTGGTAGCCCTCTAAAATGCGATTGTGATTGCCTCCCTCACTGCCAGAGATGGCATGCACCAATTCTTCTTCTTTTTCATCGTAACTCACACAAAGAAAGACTTCTTCTGGATTTTTCAAATCAGAAAATCCATCAATCACACCTACTTTTTTCGTAATGCTTTCCTCAATTACAACTTCTCGCCCTTGGCTATCCATTGCAATCCCTGCACCGATTGAAATCGTCCGTTCATCAATCAAAACCACGTTCATACCTGCCACGACACCGACACCGTTTGTCAGTACATTTTGCATACGTCTTTTGTCGTTCGTATACTTTTGCTCTTCATTGAAATCTCGAACACTCATCAATTTCCCATAAAAATAATGATTTCTTTCAAAAGGATAATATTTTGTATTTTTCATTTTTAACCTCCTAATCGCCAATCATGATCCGTCAATACCAAAGTTTCATTCATAGCTATGCGACTATTGACCTCTAAATACGTATGCTGACCCAGTACAAAAGATTGCTTGAGCGGTACCAAAACTGCCTTTGCATATACTGGTTGAAATAATTCAATCAATTGATTGATGTAATAAAATTTATCTTTATTTTCCAGCCACTCCTCATGGAGAATGACAAAAAATCGATACTTGTCATCAGAATAGACTCGTTGCAACTCCAAAAGTCGTTCGGGATTTTTTTCGATACTTTGTATCTGAAAATTTTCGATAATCGTTACGGGCTGTCCGATAAAAAGTGTCAGCACTTCTTTCAGGCAATCCAACGTACCTTTTTTCTGATAGAATCGAAAACTCTGCTTGACAAATTGTTTCCATGCAGGCTCGTCCCAGCAAAAAGAAAGATTGCTCCCGACCCATTCAGAGAGCCATTTGAGATACTCCAAGTCGACAAAATCAATGTCCAGATTCTTAGAAACCGATTCAATGTCGTCTTGCAAATCGTATACCAGCGATTGGTATACACCGAGAAACCTCGTCAAAAACTTCGTATTTTCATGGTTACTCGTATAAAAACTTGGCAAATACGAAGCAATGCTTTCTAGGGGAAATTCGATTTTCATGAAATCAATCGACATATCAATCTCTTTGAAGTATAGAAATTCCAATTGGAACCACAAATATCTTCCCTTGCACATCGAAAGTGGCACTTCTTTTTTATTGCTCCACTGCCCAATCCATATGGAATCGAGTGTTGCATGTTTTTCTTCGAGCGACCTTGTTTCTTCCTTTAAATACACTTCGAGATCGACGAGTGTATCATTGATCATGACTTCTGTCTTGTCACTGGCAAATACAGAAATTTGAAATTGCACATCAAGGCTTAGTTGAAAGTCCATCAAAAAGCGATTCCAGACCATTTCTTTTTCACCACTATCGAAAGCGTAGGAGAGAAAAACAGATTTTCTCAAGAGTTGCCCCGTGTTTTGTTCTTCGAGCCTCGACTGGATAGACAGCGTGCCATTTTCCACGCTACAGCCAGAGCAGATGCCGTGGTGCCACAATTCGTTGCCGAAAATAAATTGTCGTTTCAAAATTCCCCCTCCTTTCTAAGAAAGTATGACTTGACTTTCTCTAAAGTAAATGCGAACGTTTGGCGGTATTTTGATATCGCCGAACTTATTTTTATGAAATCCCACGCCGGGTACTTCCACTTGCAAATATTTGATGTGTTGCACAAAAGGAAGCGTTTCGAGTCTCGTATGAATTTGACTGCTTTGTATCGTAATGCCGAGTCGTTCTTTTTGCAACTCGTAGATATACTCTTCCACAATTTCAGATATTTTTTCTTCATACCGTCTATCACGAAATGCGAGTTGTTGCGTCAAACGCAACTCACCCAACAAATCAAGCGGTACGTATGTTGGTGTAATGACTGAAATTTTCGTCGTCAACAAGCGGTATTTTTCGAGGTGTTTCTCCACGTTTTTGACGTACATTTCCAAGGTATTTTTCAAAGTAGAAAAGCAATACGGCTCGACGACAATCGTCACTGTATTTTCTGCCTCCCCCTCTACATTTTTGTCGTAAAGCGGAATGACCGTCACACTTCCGAGCGACAAACTCGGTGTATCGAGTGCAATTTTTTCGTAATCCAAAACCGTAACGGCTCTATGACGTTCGCTCATTACATTTCTGATTTTTTCGAGGAGTGCCTCGCTCGACGGAGCAGATGCCCCACCCCTCGCACTTTCATAATGAATCAAGTTGACATTGCCAAATTTCTCCGTCTCTACAAATTGAGTGATTGTATTTTTTTGGAGATTCCCCTCCTCCGCCACAGTCGTCACAAAAGAGGTAATGCAAATATTATTTTCACCGATAGATGGTGCTTTTCCATTGAGATTGTCGCCAAAGCGTATGGCTCTTTTTTCCTCATTGAGTAAGTAGACGAGCGTTTCGCCTTTCGTTTCATCAAGCGTTTCGATTTTCTCCCACTTTTCCCATGCCTTAGGGTTTTTCACCATCAATTCAAAAGAGTTATAGCAAAATTTATCGCTAGATCGTAGGACAAATTCTTTGTTCGCCGTGCCATCACCCGAACCCAAAAAGCGGTACGGATAAAATTCCTTGTCGTAAATCACAAAGCGAAATACCACTTCGTCAGATGTAAAATTTTGGAATTGCTCTTTCAATTCATCTCGTTTGGCCGTCCCAAAACGGTAACGACCGACTTCGTCTTTTTCGACAAATCGATATAGTACGTCCATCTCTGTGGCAAGCAAAAATCCATGCTCTGCCCGAATATACAAATCACATTCGGAACGATCGCCAAGTGGCGAATGGAAATACATCTCGTCCTTCATAAATTCTTCGTATGTAAATTGTACGTTATGGCAAAGAGTCCGCTGTTGCACCACTTCGCACGGATTGAATATCATTTTTTTCAAGCAAGGAGGTTCTTCATACGCATATTTTTTGTTGACAATGCGGAGAAAATGCCCCTCTGTGCCATCATCCAAAGTCGTCAATTCCGTCTTTCCAGAAAGTGAGAGTTTGACAATTCCAGAAAATAAGAAATCATACGTATCATCTCTTACAACTTCAAGCAAATGCCAACCGACAACACCATCTTTTTCACCGAAAAATGCCCATTCATTTTCACAAAATGAGTCGAAGTCTGCCCGATTTTCAATCGGATTCCTCTCATTATGAACCGCTAGTCGAAAATCAAATGAGATGACCTCATCAACAAATGGTTTTGCAAAAACGATATAAAATGCATTTTCAACCGTCTGCCCCAACATTTTTTTAGTAGATGATGGTTCCTCAAACAGCGTCACTTGGCGGTTCGTTTCTTCAGTTGAATTCGCATACGGTCTTGTAATATGATCCACTGTATTTTTGACGAATCGAATCTCATTGTCAGAAATATGCATTTTCTCTTTCGTCTCGAAATGAATGCCGTATGCCATCAGTTGCGTATGCTTTGGTAGCACCGTATTTTGTTCCGCTTGGAGTGTGATTTTTGCAGTTGCTTTTTGCACACGCTCCGTCTCAATTTCTAGTAATTTCAGAAATTTACCGAGACTTCTCAAGCCAATTTTGTCCAATCGACGTTGTTGTTGTGCTTTCATTACAACGAAACTTTCTAAAATCGTAACGCCCGGATCGTGGATATTGTGGTCTTCCCAATCGGTATCACGCTGATTTTTCAATTTGTACATCGCTGTTTCTAATATTTGTCTAGCATCTTGATCGTTTAGATTTGGTAATTGTAACACGCCGTCCACTCTCCTTTCTTATTGAGATTTATTTTTTATTCCGTTGTGCGAGGCACTGCCTGAATTTTATGTTTCCCACTGATTGGCACTGCGTAAAGCAAGTCGAAAATATCACTGTAATCAAGCTCTGTGATATGGTGTTTTTCCTTCAAATAGCACGTTATGTATATATCTTCTATTTCAATGATTTTTTTCACATTTTTGATGTAGTGGTAAATCTGAATTTTATTTGGCAATTCCCCCATTGTGAAGCCGTTGCCTTGAAAATTCCCTGTAATTGGGTGCAAAAATTTCTCTAAATTTCGCTCCACTTCTTGGTACACTTCGTGGTAATCGTTGTATTCTTCAATGACAATTCTAAGATGTACACGGTATTCAATGTACGTCGCCTCAAGCACAGAAATATGATTGCCACTCGTCAAAACAGCTGGTGCTTTTTTCTGAAATTCCTTCATCAGATTTTTTTGAATCTCCAAAAAATATTCGTCATTTCTCGTTTCATTGCTCGCAATTTCTTTCGGGAGGACTGCAATTTCCACGCTCCCTTGATTACTTACGGTACGCACTTTGACTTGTGCAATATTTCTATTGGCATGCTTTGCGATTTCATAAAAATCTTCTTTGCTCACAATTTTATTTTGGTGGCGAATCGTCTGCATAGAGCGTTCGATTGCCTCTCTCATCGTTTCTGCGTTGCACCCACCTAAAATCGAATGGTGGTTCGTCACTTTTTCAACAAAAGGCACAGCCGTTGTGAATCCAGAAATTTGGTCTGGCGAAAAATTCCCATTTTCACCAACAGAAATGCTATATTCCACTGCAATGCTTTCTTGGAGTAGGGAGTTCGGGATTTTCCCTTGCACCCCATCGCCAAAACAAATGCAACTATCTTCTTGCAAAAATACGTATGCACGGTCGTTTTTGTCGCAACCCTTTAAGGAAGAAACGCTTTCCCAACGCACCCAATACGCAGTCATATTCCCTGATTCATCGACTTCTTTTCGCACTTCAAATTCGGCTTCAATGGCTTCGTATGTGGCTTGGTTTTGAAAATACCCTGTCCATTCATTGACCCAAACGGTAAGTTCCACGACATTTTTTCCTTGCACGAAGCAACGTTTGTCGACTTCGCCTTGGTCGATGAAAAAGTACTCGTGGCTCAATTGTTCTTTCTGTTCAATCGGTACGGTGTTGAATAAAATTTCCTTGATTTTTGGCACTGGCACAGCGTCCGTTTCGTAGCGTTTGTCCATATTGACGACACGAATCCAGTACGCTTCTTCGAGGAACATTGCTTTTTCTACAAAATCGCCTTGGCAAACGAACGTGATGATACCCGTTTTTCTAAAATGGTTCGTCCCATCAGAAACGGTCATTTCTTTCCATGTAGCTGAGGTACTATTTTCGTACATTTTCCCGAAATATTCCCATTTCAGCGTTGGCAAGTCCGTATCTAAGAAGTCATTTTCCATGACAATTTGCATTTTGATAATGCCTTTTGGCAAGGGATTTTTCAACGCAAAATAAACACAAGGTTCCTCTTCTTCTTTTTGGAAAAATCGAATCACTTCTGCATTTTTAGGTGAATAAGGAAGAATTTCCATATCTTTTTCAATATAAAAATGTTCTGGGTACATCGTCACTTCATTGTATTGGTATGCCATCGACAAGCGATTCAAAACAGGGGCAATATACCGCCCACCGAGTTGAAATGCTTGGTTTGTAAGCACAATTCTAGCACGCAAGAAGAAGCCTTGGTCTGCCCCAACGAACACTTCTTCCATGTCGCTTGGGCAAATGAAGCGTATTTCTTTCGTGCATTTTTCAGTATTTTTAAAGAAATCTTCGTATTCTTTATCGACAAATAAGCGAATCCAACCTTGCCCATTCCAATATTCCCACAAGACTTTTTCGACGTACACATCGAGTGGTTCTGGGGCGAATACATCTTTTTTATGGAGCAAATGTTTCCATTTCGTTGGGTATTCTTTTGCCACATCTTCTTGTTCTGTGATGGCAATGTCGAGATCGAATGACAAATACACCATCGCTCCTGCTTTCGTGAACGTGGCATCGCTTTTGATATAGAAGTCATTATAAAGAGAGAACGTCGCACCAAAAGGCAAGCACGCACCTACTTTTTCCAAGGCAATATCATTGAGATAGAGTCTATCGGGTTCGATATTTTCTGCTTTGGAGGACAATTGCATATGAGAAAAAGTGATGGAATCATACTTTTTGTTGTCGATGACCGTACAAGAAATCCAGTGAGAGATTTCGTCGAACAAAAAAGAAGGTGACAATCCATCTTCAAGTGTGATGTGGATTTCATTGCCCACAGCCTCCACCATATCGATTGGGAAAAAGCCAAAGAGCGTATTGCATTCCCATTGTACCACCTCAGGATCTGTCAGTTGGTTCGCTGTCATTTCTTCGAGGTGTGGTTCTACGGTATTGACAATTTTAAGTATAATTTTGATTTCGCCGTTATTGAATAAAACCGGCAAATTTCCGAAGTAGATTGTATGTTTTTGTAAATTTTCGCCACGTTGGAAATCGAATACAGAAAATGGTGTTTCGATATATTCGTCTATCGTCATGCAACGGATAATTTTATTTTTCAGGAAACTTTTCTCGTAGACTGCAACGACTTCATTATCGACGAGCAACAGATCGTCTTTGAGTTCAAAAACGACACGTTCGCCGTCCACATCTTGTCCATAAACGCATGTATTTTTCTTGACGTAAACGCCTCTTTGCGTACCCTCATTGACTTTTGCCGTCACAAATCCTTTCGAGGAAACGCAAGGCAAAGGTGACGCACCGAGTAAATTCAAGAAATAGATTAAATTTTTATATGGGATTTCGTTATAGCGATCGATAGTTTCAGCGAACATTTCAGAAAAAAGTAGTGTCAACAGATGACCGTAGTCAGAAGGGTCTTCGCTATGCGTCCATTCTGGCACGTAACTTTTCATTAGTTCAATTAATTGGTTGTATATTTCTTGTTTTTCTCTCGTGTCCAGTAATGGAAAATGCATCGACTCAACTCCTTTCTGTTAGAATTTCACTTACGCACCCATCATATGGTATGCATAGGCAATTTGGTCTTTTTCTGCCAAATTGATGATGTCATATTGTATGACAAAAACCAGGCTATTGCCTTCTTCGCCCACCCGCTCGACTACGACTTCTAAGTTATAGATGCGTTTTTCAAAACGGCGGATTGCACGATAGACTTCTTCTTGCACACGGCGTAAAAATTCGTATGTAATCGGTTCAAAGGCGAATTTTTGTAAATTACAGCCGAAGTTTGGGTGGAACACACGCTCGCCCGGTGTTGTGCTTAAGAGGATTAAAATCGACTGGCGAATGTCTTCTTTCAGTTCTGTTTTTTGGATATGTCCTGTTTTTTCGTTTATGCGTATGGGATAATTCCAACCAGCTCCATCGAACATGTTTTCACCTCGCTTTCTGTTGTTTTTTAAGAGAGAAGACCTTGGGGCTTTGCCCCAAACCCTCACCGCCGAAGAAGACGGCTGTCGCCAAAGGCGACTTTGCGTAGCAAAGTGAGTTGACCACCCACCAGCTTTTAAAAAAGCCGAAGCTAGGCTTTGAGAACTCAAAACTTTAATTGTACTAGCCTTAGTATTTGAAAGACTTTAAAATTTTCAAGAATATTTAATTAAGGGATTCGTACTTCAGCTACTACTTCTGCTTCAGCTCTACTTCTGCTCCAGCTCTACTTCTGCTCCAGCTACTACTTCTTCTGCTTCAGCCCTACTTCTGCTTCAGCTACCACTTCTTCTGCTTCAGCTACCACTTCTTCTGCTTCAGCTACTACTTCTGCTACAGCTACAGCTACTTCTTCTACTTCCCCTAATTCATCTTCACAACTGCACCTTTCAGATTCAGTGGACCATCAGTCTTCACATTGATATTGCTCGCCGCTTTCATCGTCAACGCACTTTTTGCATCGATATTGATTTGTTGCGACTTCAGATTGAGCGTCTGCGTACTCTCCATCGTAATCGAATTTCCCTCCGAGTCGAGTTCCACTTTCGAGTTGCCACAATGCACATTGATTTTCTTCTCACCAATCACCGAAACAATCCCATTTTTAGAATCAATTTTCACGAGATTTTTTTCGTCTTTGTCAGTGATTATAATATGCTCCGTCTCATCATCTAAAAATATTTTAAATTCCTTTGGTGTATGAATTTCAATGGAATCTTTTCCGTCTTCATCATGAAAAATCAGTTCATGACCATGTTTCGTTTTCACTTTCCGCACGATATTTTTCTTTTCCTCAATAATCACAGGCGGTTTGTAATTTGCATTCCAAAGCGATCCAATGACGTATGGTTTTGTGATGTCGCCATCGCCAAATGCCACGAGGACTTCATCGCCAATTTCAGGGAAAAAGAACATTCCCCATTCCTTCCCGACCATCGGTGTCGTAATGCGAATCCAACCCGTTTCAAACAAAGAGGTATCACGATTTAACAGTTTGACTTTGATTCTACCCAATTTTTCAGGATCCTCAATGTCTGTCACCACACCCAAAGTCACGCCGTACGCACGCTCCATACTCGGTTGGTTGTTCGTATTGCTATACATCAATTCCGTGATACTCATTTTTTATTCACCTCGAGTTCGCATTCTGTCGTGTAGGCACCTTTGTATATTTTATGTTTCACTATTGCGACGTAATATTTCTGATCGTATCCATCGCCGAACCCTGTCATTGTCACGACCTTGCCCGGAAATAATTCTGGCATACCGACCGTTTTGACCGTTCCACGATACATACCATAAGAAATTTCATTCAATTTCCCTTGTGCAAACTCTTTTGCTTGTTGCTCCGAATCTACCGACAAATCCACGAAGGTTTTCGTCGTCACATCGTTGATCAGCGTTGCAATCTTTGGACTCCCCGAACCCGATTCGACATTGCTTTGAAATTTATCTGCCTTGCCTTCAAAGAATTTCGTTTCGTCTTTTTCATCATTCGCACGCACCGTCACTGAGGACACGAAATTTTTCAAAGAAGCGTGCATATGAAATTCATACATATAATGATTGATATTGAAATCGAAAATCGGATCTTTAGAAAGCTTCGTAAATGGCTCGAAGTACACTTCGCCTTTTTCAATAAAAAAGCAGTAGTTCAATTTTTTCGCCATACGAATGACGAAATTATAATCACTTTCATTGTATTGCTCGATGATATTTGTTGTCACTGCATCCGTTTTATCGAATTTTCCACTCGACACTTTCAGTACAGAAGTGTATTTTTTTAGCACTTCTTCGACGGCATCGCTGTATTTTTCAATGCCGACTTTTGCCTCTGAACGGTGAGAATTCATCATGATTCCTTTGCCATCCAAACATTCCACAGAGTAAACGATGCCCACATCTTTGTTGTAATCGACATCAATGCGGTCGATGTAGCCACTAAATACATGGACAAGACCAGCTTCTTTGTATCCAAGTGAGGCTTCGACTTTGTTGCCGAGTTGGATCAATTTATGCAAATCTTTATTCAGTTCAATTTTCGTCACACCATCGATTTCAAATGCATTTTTGATGTAAAAACGGCAAGCACTCGCCTCATATTTTGCAGTCAATTCCACAGTGATATCGCCCAAAGAAAAAAGTGTTTCCATTTCTTTGTCATTGATTTTCACCATAAACACAGGGCTTGCATAATTCAAATATTTACTTTCTAATTTCAAAAAATTATCAACAGCCATTGTGTTCACCTTCTTTTTTTTATTTCAATCTTTTAGAAATTCCCTTTAGATTTCATCATCAGGAATTGCATCACTTATGGAATCCATTGATGGCAACCCTTGTGGTTCCGTGGTGTCTTTCGACGATTCGGCAAATTGATTTCCCTCTTCCATGGAAAGCGAAACCTCCGCACTTAAGACCTCGCCTGCGGTACTGAACTTTTTATAATCTACAGAAACCGATTTTGCATACCCCTCAAATACGACACTTCCATACTCAAATGCAATGAGTGGCGGTGTATTAATTTTGGAAAGTATGCGAGTCAAAGCCAGTAACTTTTCAAGGTATTTCTGTTGCAAATCTTTCTCCTTGTCAAAGGCCTTGAACGATTCCCCCGCAGAACTCATTGCATCTGTCATTGAAATATCACCCGTAAATAAGTTGATGGCACTCATTCCGATATCTTTCACTGCATTGCCTTGTTGTTTTAATTGGTCGAAGTAATCTTTCTGAATGATGATGTCGTAAATGAGTTTCACGCTCAACGTTTTCGGTTTGGGTGCTCCAAAAGTACCATATTTCCCACCTTCTGGCGGTGCTCCCCCCATCGCTTCTGCATTGAAATTGGAGTTGGAAGAAATAGAATACGACGTCGGATTCATTTGCACTTCAATGACTTCGCCATCTTTGTAGCCCTCTAGCACACCATCGTCGCTACCGATCATACTCATCACCGAGGAAGCTTGGGCTGTCACTTCGTTCGCCTCATCTGCACCAAATACATCTGACAACAAATCATTCATACTCCCCGTCAAATCCGATACGGAATCGCCTTCTTCTGGTGGCGGTGCAAACACCCCTCCTTTGCGAATCACAATTTTTGCCTTCACAGGAGCCGGTGCATTTTCGGTTGTATTTCCAAATGTAGCCATGTCTTCACCTCAACTTCATCAATGCCCCATGCGTCGACGCTCACTTTCGAGTGTCCTTTCGATTTTCGTATACACCCTTTCGTAAATCCGTTCGACGTCTAGTTCCGTGAATACTTCTGTTGTTTCTATTGATTTTTCTGATGCTTCCGCTGTTTGTTTTGCTTGGGCAGATTGTTTTGCATCAGTTTCTTCCTTTATAATAGCTATTTTTTCATCGACTGTTTTTGTGATGAATTGCCCCAGCTCAACTTCAATGTCTTCCAAAGTCGTTGGCGGAATTTCTTTTTTGACCACAAACTCGTTGTACTTTTCAGTCATTACGTTCGTGATTTTATGTTCCAACTTCGTCTTCGTTTCATGCAATAAGACTTCTGATTGTTTCGTATGAAAAAAGGACGTTTTTCTGTTATGGTGCATCTTTTCAATCGAGTCGATTGCAAGAACCGTCTCGCTCGCTCGCCCAATATGAAATTTCTGGTGATTGAAAAGATGATTGTTTTCATATAGATTGACGATATTTTGCTTCGTCGTTTTTTGTAAAATTTCATGTGTTTGGTGCAGTTTCATAAAATCCATATGCGAGTTGAGTTGTTCTCTCTTCTGCGAATGAGACTGTATGAGTTCAAAATTTTGTCTTGCAATTTCTGCAATCGTGTGGATTGCGTGGGTTTCTTTTTTGTGGACAATTTGTCGCTCCACTTCTTTTGTATGTTGTAAGGTTTTCTGTTGCAACTCTCTCATTTGCAGGAGTGGCAACTCGATACTACTTTGGTGATGATTGTTCTTATAAAAATTTCGGGTTTGACGATTGTCGTATGCATTTTGAGTCGAGAACTCATTTTGTAGAATTGAGGAAATCGTCGAATTGCTGTTCATATCATACGCATAATTCCAGAAAGAATTTCGTATGTGCGACACCGTTTCAGCCATACCATTTTGCAAAGAAATCCGTTCAATCACCGAGGTGAGTAACGGGTTTTGCAGTGTCGTATGGAGCTTCGTAATGACTTGGTTTGTCAATTGGCTCATCGTATTTCTGACAATTTTTGTGTCAACCATTTTTGCTTCTACAATCGCCACATCTTCATTTTGCGGAATTGCTTTAGAAAAATACAAATTATTTTCGTAAATCGTTGCACGTCCATTTCCTTTTTCTATAGCGTTTACAAAGAAATTTCTATGCAAAACATCTTGAAAAAAGCGAGTGGAATTGCTATGATTTTCGTGGTGTGAGGTCGTATATTCTGATGTTTCATGACGATTCGAGACTTGTTTTTGAATATAGTCGATGGAATTTCGTCTGTTTTGCACCAGTAAATTTGCTTTCGACACCAACATAGAAAATGAGTTTTGCGTCGCCAATTCATAAAATAAAGACGTCACAACCCTCTTTGTGATTTCTGCATTGCGATTCATATGAAAATACTTCGCCATAGACGAAGTGATCTGAATCTGCTCGAGTGGTTCCATCTTTTCAAATGCACTCTTTTCTTGATTCACATACACAATTTGAGAATGATTGTGTTGTGTGTTTTGATTTTCCTGTATTGCTATTTCCGTTCGTATTGCATTTGTTAATTCAAGTTTTTGATGAAGTGAATTTCGATTTACAGTCTGCCAAATCCCATTTTGCACAACGAGTTGATTTTGCAATACACGAAGTTCGTTCAATCTCTCTTTCGCCACTTCAAAATACGCATTCGATTCATGAAGCGTTGCGTACTCCTTCCATTGCGGAAGCAACCGATTGACTAAAGTTGTACTCGAAAAAGTGTTTGTACTTCGGAAAATTTCTTTTTCCTGTTTTGCAAGGTGTGTTTGCGTAAACCATTTCTGGAAAGGCAATTGGACATAACGATTGAAATGACGATTGACCGCCTCTGCCTCCACAATTTGGACGACTCCATCACGAATCACACTTCTTGTGTGTAAGGTAGGAGGTACCACTCCACGGATCAGTTCTCGCAACGTCGCCCCACCGAATTGGGCAGTATACATCTGCATAATTTCTGGTACTCGTGTTTGCGTTTTCGTATGAAAATCGTTGTTTTGTACGGTTTGCATTTTCACAATTTCACGCAGAGCAGAAACAATGCTTTTCTCTCTTTTCACTTGTGTATTTTTATAGAACTCCGCATGCGTTTTTTCAGTTTGCGTTGCCACTTCATGAAAATGAGTTGCATTTCTCTCATAAAAAGAGCGAACTGCTCCCTCAAAAACAGACGGATTCTCCACAAAAAATTGTTGAAAATTCGTGTTCTGGTTCGTAAGATAGAACGACTTCCCTGCATTTCCTTGCGATTTTCTATGCAGTTGTTGTTCTTGTTGTTCCGCCAACCAGAGTTGCGTTTCCACAGAAATTTCAGTCCCCATTTGCTCCATACGATACACGGTATTCGTATCGCCTGTCAAATGATACTGATTTTTTGTATTTGTGGCAAAATTTTTTTCATAAGAAATTGTCGGTAGAAAAATATTATTTTTCGTATGCAATTTCTGTATGAACGTTTCGTCAATACGATATGTTTTCGCATCTCCTTCGTTGAACAATTGTGTATCAAAAAAAGAATTTCGCATAAATTCTATTCTTTGATTCATATGTGTTTCAACGAATGTTTGAAATGCATTTTCTTCCATCAGATTGTTTTCATTCCGAGAAAACTGCTTATGAATGGTGTTTTTTTTTATATACGTTTCTAGCACAGGCAACGCTTTTTCAACAGAATTGGTACTGAAATTCTCACGAAGCAACGCTTCCAAAGTCAAATTGACTTGTTGGACACGGTGATCATATTGGTGCAATTGCATCTCATTTTTGATTTTTTGAATCGTATTGTGATAGACCCTCGTTTCATGAATCGAGACATTGCCTTGATTTTTCGTAGACGACAAACCATGGAATAATTCTATCAAAGTTTCAATCAAAAAGTCAAATTGTGGTGTTGATTCTTTCTTCAAGACGAGATGATTTTTGCTCGCAACTTCCTCCCCATGTACGGGTTGATTTTTGCTACAAATGGTTTGCCAAAACGGATCACGCAATGGATTCGACTCCATTTCATGAAATATCGTTTGCAACGTTTTCATCGATCTCATGTCTTTTTTGATTTTCATATGTCACCTACAATTGGATCAATTCTTCTAATAACGACGCTTTTTCTTGCGAGGCTTTTGCTTCTTCATCTGCACGTTCTTTTTCCTGTTCTGCCGCAGTCGAATTTGCATCCACTGCCGATTGCACATCTTGGTTCGCCAATTTCTCATTTCTCTTGGCTTCTTTTTCTGCTTTGATGCGTTCCGTATCGCTTGCGATATTGTCGGCATCATTTTCTCCAAGATACGTCGTATCTTCTGCGGTGTCAGCTGTCGTGTCTTCTGTGGTTTCCGTTGCAGTTTCTTCCGTCATCCCTGTTTTCAAAACAGAACCAGCAATTTGATCGGACAAATCGCTCGTACTTCCCTCAGTGGAAATCGCATTGAATAGTGATGCATTGTCCAAACCTGCTGCTGATAAAACTGATGCTACAGAACTCGGAAGCATGTCCACTAAATCTGGCATTGGACGTAAATACGTATACGAAATCGTAATGTTTTGCACCAACACCGTTGAACTTTTCGCATCCAAATCAGAAATCGTCATCTTATCTACCGACATACGATCTGTATAATACACATTTTTAATTGCATGATCATCGCCACGAACGACGAGAATGAACGATTTCGACTTGTTTGCAATGCTAAGCAAATCGAGTGTCCCAAAGCCTTTTTCCAAAGTCATGGTACTCAATTCCGAAACAGGTTCAGTGGTGATGTAAGGTTCAAATCGTCCACCTTCGCTGACTGCCGAATTTTTATTGGTGAGGAGCGTAATGCCTGAAATTTTAGAAAAGCTAACGACAGCTTTCCCAAAAATAGCAAAATAATGATTCGACATAATCGGATAATCGGAAGTATTTCCGAAAGCAATTCCCGCTTTTGCCAACATTTTTTGTATAAAATCAGCCATATTGCTCCAACTCCTCTACCACTTTCTACCTATTAAATAGCCCTTATCAAATATCGAATACATTCTGTTTTTTCTCGACAGGGCTTGTTTTTTCATTGATCGCAGAAATTTCCTTGCACCAACGCACCCTTTCGGCGTGTTCAAGGTGCATCACAACGTCTTGCGACCAATGAAAATAATACGATATGAAAGCCATCTCTTCATATATTTTATCAATGGGATACTGCTTTTTTACTCCCCCGAAAACGGCCAAGGAACCTCCACTTCTTCATTACAATGTGGACAAATCGACTTGATTTTTGGTGGCTCAATATCATTGATTTTTTGGTACAAATCTTGTAAAAATGCCAAATCAGCCGTAAATAAATTCTCAATCGCTCTCGTATCTATTGCAGGCAATGAGCCCAAAGTCACAACGACTCTAGCCAACAAAATAATGCTTACGTAAGCCGGATTTTGTTGCACTCGTGGGTCTCTCAAAGGCAAGATTTCATCGGCCGCAGTCGCCAAACGCATACGTCCTCTCTTGTGTAAAATCCCCTCTTTGTCACAATACCCTCTTGGCAATTCAAAGTCAAATTCCGTTTGAAATTCAGCCATCGTCGTTCCTCCTTCATTTTATGATTCTAATTCTTTTTTATCAAATTTCTAGTCGAAGCAAGCCTTCATGGGCAAACTCAATTGTTTCCATTGCCACTTCAGAGCTACTCCCTTTGAAATCAGGACCATTGTATTTGCAAGGCCACGCACGCAAAATTTGCCATGCAGCAACTGGTGCATCTTCATCATCAAATAATTGAATGGTCACTGTTTTTCTTTCAGGCTCAATTTGACCTGTTTTGATTTCTTCCACCCAAGTGAAAAATTCAACAGAATCGATGATCCCTCTTTTGAAAGTGATATTGCTATATTTCACGAGTCCTGGCTGTTTTCTTACAGTGTTATCGACTGCATCGCCTTCACGATATTCTACAACGTCAAACGTTGCATCAAACCCTGTAACTTCACTAAATCCTGCTACAAGAACGCCTCCAATTTCGACTTTGAAACGATAATTTTTGTATGGATATGCTTCTAACGGCATAGATAAACCCTCCTTTTATATGTATGTAAATTCCTTGTTGGTACTTATTCTGCACCGCCATCACTCGTTTTTTGAGTGATTCTAAAGATGACAAATTCAGCTGGTTTTGTTGGTGCAATTCCGATGACACAAATCAAACGTCCAGCATCGATATCGCCTTCTGTCATTGTGTTTGGTCCGATGTTTACGAAGAACGCTTCGTCTTCTGTCGTACCTGCTAACGCACCAGTTCTCCAAACATTGCCCAAGAAAATTTCAATCGTTCTACGCACACGCAACCAAAGTAATTGGTCGTTTGGTTCAAATACCACCCAATTTGTACTTGTACGGATTGATTCTTCAATAAAGATGAAGAGACGACGCACGTTGACATATCTCCACAATGCGTTAGAACTTACAGTTCTTGCTCCCCAAACACGGATGCCTTGGCCAGGCAAATTGCGAATCAAGTTGACACCTTTTGGATTGAGTACATCTTGCTCGCCAGTTGTGTAGTTACAATCCAATGCGATACACGCATTGACTACTTCATTTGCTGGTGCTTTGTGTACACCACGAGTCGTATCTGTTCTTGCATAAATCCCTGCAATCGATCCAGTTGGTGGAATCGCAAGCAAGTTTTTAGTCAAAGGATCAGAAATTTTCACCCAAGGATGGTACATTGCTGCAAATTCACTATCGAAAAAGTTTCTATGACCCATAACATCATCTACTGCTTTTTTGTCACGAGGTACGTCCAAAATAGCGAAACGATTCGTCATCAATTCACAATGAGCCACCAAGTTGAGTTGCACTTGTGGGTCAGTAATTCCAGGAATTGCCATGATGCTCACTTCTGTATTATCAATGAAAGATTGGATGCCCGTTCTTTCGTTTGGACCTTCATCGACACCGATATAATCTGCTACACTCAACGCACTTTGTGTGCCATTGAATCCACCATACAAGTCAATTGAATGTGTGCCATCTTCTTTTCCAGAAATGAGTGTAAACGGATTGATAATTTCACTTTGGATTTTTGCATCAGCAAAAACAATGTCAGATTTTCCGAGTTTTTGAGTCAAGAAATTCGGTGAATTTTCATTGAAAGAACACATTTCAAAACTCTCAATTTGTTTGTCGCAAGATACTTCAATATTGACTTCACAAGTGTATAAAACACGGTCAGGAATCAAGCCTGTATCAACTACAGTCGGTTCAAATGGCAATGCCAAAGTCAAGATGTTGCCATCGACAGAGACTACCTTATTATACACTTTCACTCCGTTATCGACCAAAACCACAACGTCACCTGCCAAGAAATTCGAGGCATTTTTCGTTG
>JAWXUZ010000120.1:0-6584 GCA_044425835.1 Bacillota bacterium
CTCCTCTCTTATTGTTTTTTTAGTCAACTACATTATACAGGAATTTGTGGGGGAATGCATTATTTTTTTGCAAAAAATAATGCTGAGGTGGTTACCACCCCAACATTTATTATACAACCAAAATTCCGCCTTCTATTTTTTTGTTGCTTCATTGGTTTTTGTTGGAAACAAGCAAAAGTTGTATTGCATATTCCGTCTAAAAATGCTATACTTTATGAAAGAATGGTGCTTTATGAATTGATACTTTATGATGGACTTATAAAAGGAGGTACATGTTATGGAATTTGTGAGAAGAACGTGGGCGGAAATTGATTTGAATGCATTGGATTACAATATGCAACAAATTCAGGAGACTGTGACAAAGGGAGCAAAATCGATGACTGTTTTGAAAGCGGATGCGTATGGTCATGGCGATGCATTTGTGGCAAAACGAGTCGAGCAAGGCGGATTTTGTGACTGGTTTGGCGTGTCTAACGTGGAAGAAGCCATCAGTTTGCGGAATGCGAAAATCGAAAAACCGATACTCATTTTGGGGTATACACCTGTTGACTGTGTGGAGTTGTTGAAGCAATACGACTTGACACAAGCTGTAATTAGTAAGGAATATGCAGTTGCTCTTGAGGAGTTGGCTCGCACTGCTGGTGTCACAATTGATGTACATGTTAAGGTAGATACTGGTATGTCTCGCATAGGATTTATGGCTGATGAAGAAAATTTCGAGATCTCTTTGGCTGATATTATAGAGATTGCAGAGTCAAAAGTCTTGCATCTCAAAGGGATTTTCACGCATCATTCTGTTGCCGATGCCTATTCAGCTGAACATGAAGCGTTTACGAAACGACAATTTGAGAGATTCCAGAAAATGGTGGAGTCACTCAAGGAGAGAAAAGTCGACGTCGGGATTTGTCACTGTGCAAATAGTGCGACGACGATTGCATACAAAGAAAAACATATCGACATGTGCAGAACGGGCATCATCACATATGGACTTTTGCCGTCGCCTGAATGCAAAGGCATGATTGATTTGCGACCGTTGATGACGTTGAAAACGGTGGTGGGTATGGTGAAAACGGTACCTGATGGGGCAGAACTTTCGTATGGGCGGACGTATTGTGCCAAGGGAGAACGTCGCATTGCATCGTTGCCGATTGGGTACGCCGATGGGTACAATCGCAATTTATCGAATCGGGCAAGGGTGCTGATTCATGGGCAGTTTGCTCCAGTGGTGGGGCGGGTTTGCATGGATCAGATGATGATCGATGTGACGGATATTCCAGATGTGAAAATGGGTGATGAAGTTGTTTTGTTTGGGAAACAGGGCGAAGCAGTTTTGCCGATTGAGGAGTTGGCGGACATTTTGCAAACCATCAATTATGAGTTGCCTTGTGTGTTGACGAAAAGAGTGCCACGAGTGTATCTTAATAATGGGAAAATCGTTGGTGTCGTCAATCACCTTGCACGTAGATATGAGTGAGAAAAAAGGAAGTGATTTTTTGTGAAACAAGATGAATTACTTTCGTTTCACAGAAAAATGCTTGTTATTTTGGTGAAAATTTTGCTTTCAAAACGTAGTTTCGATTTTTTGGAAGTCGTTCTTGTATAGTTGCATAAAAATAAGCGGTTTTATCTTTTGATTGTTAGTCGTTATTTTCTGTTTTTGTTTCGTCTGGCTACAGCAAAACTTGACAATTGTCCGTTTATGGTGTACAATTGTGTTATTATAAATATCTATGACCAGAAAATTATGGAGGAGAATAAAATGGAGCGTCCAGTTTGTAAAGTAGCATTGTTGGGATTCGGTGTCGTGGGGAGCGGCACGTACCAAGTGCTGAAAAATCAGGCAGAAGAATTGCCACTAAAAATCGGTAGACGAGTGGAAGTGGCTCGTGTGTTGGTGCGTGACCAAGCGAAATATGCAAAGGATTTTAGCGAAGTGAACTTTGCGACATCTTTTGAAGAAATCATTTCTGATGATTCGATTGATATCGTTGTGGAGTTGATGGGTGGCATTGAGCCGGCGAAAACGTATATTTCTGAAGCCCTCAAAAAAGGCAAACACGTCGTGACTGCGAACAAAGATTTGATTGCAGTACATGGCCAAGAATTGCTTGCTTTGGCGAAAGAAAATAATTGTGACTTGTTGTTTGAAGCGGCAGTTGGCGGTGCAATTCCTATCATTCGTCCGATGAAACAATGTTTGGTTGGTAATACATTTTCAGAAGTTATGGGGATTATCAACGGGACAACGAATTTTATTTTGACGAAAATGTCGGAAGACGGCATGGAATTTGCTGACGCATTGAAGTTGGCTCAAGATTTGGGTTTTGCAGAAGCCGATCCGACAGCCGATGTCGAAGGCTTAGATGCAGGGAGAAAGCTTGCAATTTTGGCCTCTTTGGCATTCCATTCGAGTGTCGTATTTTCTGATGTTTATACGGAAGGCATTTCTAAAATCACAGCAAGGGACATTGAATATGCACACGAATTGAATTATGAAATCAAATTGCTGGGCATTGCAAAAGAAACAGAAGGTGGAATCGAAGCCCATGTCCACCCGACGATGATTCCAAAAAGTCACCCACTTGCTATGGTGAAAGATTCTTTCAATGCGGTATTTGTGCATGGCGATGCTGTGGACGATGCCATGTTTTATGGACGAGGAGCAGGTTCTTTGCCGACAGGGAGTGCAGTCGTGGGCGATATCTTAGACGTTGTGAGAAATATGATGTTCGATGCAACGGCTCGCATTGGTTCGAGTTGCTACAAAGAAATTCCGGTAAAATCCATGGCGGATACGGAATCGAGCTACTACATTCGTATGCAAGTGGAGGACAAAGCAGGGACTTTGGCGGCTCTTTCAGGGGAATTTGGAAAAAATAACGTCAACATTTCTATGTTGATTCAAAAAAATAAATCGGATGATTTGAGCGGTGCAGAAATCGTCATCATCACATATGATGTGGCGGAAAAACACTTCATGAACTCACTAGAAGAAATTAAAAAAATGAATGGGATTCATGAAATTTCATCAGTGATTCGTGTGTGCCAAAAATAATCCGAAAAAAATTGAAAAAGTAGTTGCAATCCAGAAATTTATCTGTTATAATAGCTAAGGAACTTTAAATCACACGTAGTTTTAAGAAGTTTGGTCTGACGATTTTCGTTAGTTTCTTCTATATAAATGTATAAAACTACGGAGGACAAACCTAAGGAGGTACACTATGGGTGTAATTTCAATGAAACAATTATTAGAAGCAGGTGTGCATTTTGGACACCAAACAAGAAGATGGAATCCGAAAATGGCAGAATACATTTTTGCTGAAAGAAACGGAATCTATATCATCGACTTGCAAAAAACTGTAAAATTAGTCGACAAAGCGTACGAAGAAGTGAGCAGAACGGTTGCTGAAGGTGGCGAAATTTTATTCGTTGGTACGAAAAAACAAGCACAAGAATGTCTCAAAGAAGAAGCAGAACGTTGCGGAATGTACTACGTAAACCAAAGATGGTTGGGTGGTATGATGACCAACTTTACTACAATCAAAACGAGAATCCAAAGACTTAAAAATCTTGAAAAAATGCAAGCAGATGGCGTTTTCGATCTTCTTCCTAAAAAAGAAGTGGCCTCTCTTATGCATGAAATGGAAAAACTCGAAAAAAACTTGGGTGGTATCAAAGAAATGAAAAAAGTGCCTGAGTTAATTTTCATTGTAGATACAAAAAAAGAAAGAATTGCTGTGCAAGAAGCTCATACTTTGGGGATTCCTATCGTTGCAATCGTAGATACAAACTGCGATCCTGATGAAATCGATTATGTTATTCCAGGAAATGACGATGCAATTCGTGCAGTGAAATTGATTGCTGCCAAATTGGCTGATGCTGTAATCGAAGCAAGACAAGGTGCACAAGATACAGTGGCTCCAGAAGCTGAATAATAAATAATAAAAGCTTCTGCTCGTTTCTGAGTTGAAGCTTTTTTTGAGAAAATGAATGAAAAGACAAAATAGAAAACGCATATATATGGAGGAAAAACAATGGCAATTACAGCTGGAATGGTAAAAGAATTGAGAGAAATCACAGGCGTTGGTATGATGGATTGCAAAAAAGCATTGACTGAAACTGACGGCAACATGGAAAAAGCAATCGAATACCTTAGAGAAAAAGGTCTTGCTGCATCTGCGAAAAAAGCAGGTAGAATCGCAGCAGAAGGTATTGTTGATGTTTACGTAACTGATGACAATAAAACTGCAACAATCGTGGAAGTCAACTCTGAAACTGACTTCGTTGCAAAAAACCAAGTCTTCAAAGATTTCGTTTTGGCAGTGGCAAAACAAGCGTCAAAATCACCAAGCAACGATATGACAGCGTTCATGGCTGAAAAATGGGGACTTGATGCACAATTTACTGTACAAGAAGCGTTGAGCCAACAAGTGGCAGTCATCGGTGAAAACTTAAATATCAGACGTTTTGAAAAATATGAAAAATCAGGTGCAGGCAAACTCGTTTCTTACATCCATGGTGGTGGTAGAATCGGCGTTATGATTGAGCTTGCTTGTGACAAAGATAGCGAAGAAGTAGTTGAACTTGGTAAAAATATTGCGATGCAAATTGCAGCTCTCAATCCTTCATTTATCAAAGTGGATGATGTGCCAAGCGAATTCGTAGCAAAAGAAAAAGAAATCTTGATTGCAACTGTAAAAAATGATCCAAAAGATGCAAACAAACCAGACAATATCATTGAAAAAATGATCGTAGGTCGTTTGAAAAAAAGCATGAAAGAAATCTGTCTTGTAGAACAAGCATACGTAAAAGATGGCGACATGACAGTACAAGGTTACATCGATTCTGTAGCAAAAACTGTTGGTGCACCAATTACAATTGCTCGTTTCGTTCGTTTTGAAACTGGTGAAGGCCTTGAGAAAAAAGAAGAAAACTTTGCTGATGAAGTGGCAAAAGCAATGTCCTAATCAACAACCAATGGGGAACGTCAGCTTTGGCTTGGCGTTTCCTTTTTTGCTAATTGTGTATTTATAAAAATTAATGATATACTAATGGAATGCATTGGAAAATTATGGTATCATGTAGGGGAAATAGGAGGTCTTTTTATGTATCGTAGAATTATTTTGAAGTTGAGTGGAGAAGCTTTGGCTGGGGAACGCAGTGACGTGGCATTTGACGACGACGTAATTAAGAAAATCATTTCTCAAATTGATCGGATTGCGAAAAAGGGCATTGAGGTCTGTGTTGTCATTGGTGGTGGTAATTTTTGGCGAGGACGTAGTGCCGATTCGGCTATGGATCGCACAAAAGCCGATCAAATTGGAATGTTGGCAACGGTGATGAATGCCATTTATTTTGCTGATTTGTGTAGACAAGCCCATTTGAAAGCGAGAGTGCAAACGCCTGTGCCTTTTGGGGCGATGACGGAAGTATTTTCTAAGGAATCGGCAGAAGAACATTTGGAAAAAGGCGAAATCATTATTTTTGCTGCAGGTCTTGGACATCCATTTTTTTCTACTGATACGATTGCTGTATTGCGTGGGGCGGAGCTTTCTGTTGACGGGCTGTTTTTTGCAAAAAATATCGATGGTGTCTACACAGACGATCCGTTGACGAATAAAAATGCGAAAAAAATTGATGAAATCAAAGCGGAAGATATCGTGAAAAACAATCTGAAAGTTATTGACATTGCGGCTGCGAACCTCTGTTATGAAAGAAAAATTCCAATCATTATTTTTGGACTCAATGAAGAAGATAGTATTTTGCGTGCAGTTTCGGGTGAACCGATTGGCACAAAAGTGACGGTATAATTGCATATTTTATAAAATTTATTAGTATACTTTATATTATAGGAGGGAATATTTATGGCAAGTGAAGCATTGAAACCTTATGAAACAAAAATGGAAAAAACAGTGACAACTCTCGAAAATGAGTATTTGACAATTCGTGCAGGGCGAGCAAATCCGCACGTACTCGATCCAATCATGGTGGAATATTACGGTGCAATGACACCGATTAGCCAAGTCGGTAGCGTTTCTGTGCCTGAAGCGAGAATGATTCAAATTCAACCTTGGGACGTTTCTGTAATCAAGGACATTGAAAAAGCAATCAATGCATCGGATTTGGGCATCAATCCAAATAGCGATGGGAAAGTCATTCGTTTGATGTTCCCTGAATTGACAGAAGAACGTAGAAAAGACCTCACAAAAGACGTGAAGAAAAAAGGCGAAAATGCAAAAGTTGCTGTGAGAAACATTCGCCGTGATGCATTGGATGCGTTCAAAAAAGCAGAAAAGAAAAAAGAAATGACCGAAGATGATTTGAAATCTTTGGAAGATGAAGTGCAAAAATTGACTGACAAATACGTTGGTGAAATTGACAAAAAATGTGAGGACAAAACGAAAGATATCCTTGCTGTATAAACAAATTCCAAGGGGGAGTTATGTTTTTTAACAAGAAAAATGAGAACCAAGCCCAAGCGGTTGGCGATATGACAGTCGATATGGAGTGTATGCCAAAACACATTGCAATCATTATGGATGGCAATGGCAGATGGGCAAAAAAAAAGAATTTGCCAAGGCAAA
>JAWXUZ010000021.1:0-32933 GCA_044425835.1 Bacillota bacterium
CGGTGGCGGTGGCACTTCAGGGCGTTCGAGTGGCGGTGGAAGTACGAGTACGAGTAATGTTGCGGCATCTCTTGCGATGATGTCTGCGATGAGCAATGCCACATTGAGCATTGACCAACTCGATGATGTTTTGTTTTTTGTACCAAACATTGTCACAGGAGCCATTTCTGCTTCTGTGAGCCAATCGGTTTTGGGTGGTGATTTGGAAGAAGCCAGTATGTATACAGTCGTTGGAACGCAACCATCGTATCAACAAATCTCGAATTTGTCTTTGGCAATCGGTAGCTTTTTGACTGATGAAGAACTAGAAACGACATCAAGAAGTGTCGTACTCGGTTCGACGATTGCGAATGAAATGTTTGGTTCGGCAATGTTTGCTTACGATAGTAAAATTGATATTGATGGCAGAACTTACGTAGTCAATGGCGTACTTTCGCCGATGGGGACAGTCGTTTCTGGTGTCAATCCTGATACGAGCATTTTTGCTCCGTACACAACAGCTGAAAAGTATATGTTTGAGCGTACATATTCACCCCAACTTTCGATTTTGGCAAGTGATGTCAGTGAAGTGGCAACGGTTATGACAAATATTTCTGCTGTACTCACGCAAAATATGCCAAACGTCAGCTTTTCAATTACAGATGCGGGGGCGACAATGGACGCTGCTATGGAATCTGCAACGACACTTTCTACCTTATTAATGGCGGTGGCACTCATCGTATTTATCGTTGGTGGGATTGGAATTATGAACGTACTTTTTGTGTCGGTCAAAGAACGTACGAGAGAAATCGGTGTATTAAAAGCGATAGGAACAAAGAAAAAAGACATCTTGCTATTATTTATACTAGAAGCGAACTCCATTGGAATGATGGGCGGTTGTTTCGGTGTGCTTTTGAGTTTGGGGCTTTTGCCACTCGTTGAAAAAACAGATATGACAGTCATCATCACGCTACAAGCAGTCGTTTTGGCATTTGCATTTGCGGTGGTGACAGGGACTTTGTTCGGATTTTATCCGGCACTTAAGGCATCGAATTTGATTCCAATACAAGCGTTGAACAATGAATAATGAGAAAATAACAATCAAAAATATAAATTATAATTGAAATACAAATTAGAGGAGAAGAAAAAATGAAATTGAATATTAGAAAATCAGTCGCAATTCTAGGTATATTGACAGTAGGAGCAACGGCTCTTTCGGGTTGTGGTGAAACGACAGCCACAGCACAAGAAGCACCAGCACAAGCAACAGGACAAGAAGCAGCGGCACAAGGCGATCAAAAAGGCGGTCAACAAGGTGGAGCAACAGGCGAAGGTATGCAAGCCCGTGGCACAATGATTGTCGGTCGAGTATCGAAAATTCTTGGCAATGAAGTGACCATTGATTTGGCAGAAGCAATGGAAACGGGCGGTATGATGCAAAACCGTGGTGAAGGTGAAGGGATGGCAGCGGACGGCGGTCAAGTCGGCGGTCGTGGTGAAGCAGGCGGAGAAGTATCAGAGGACATGATGGCACAACGTCAAGAAGCAATGGCATCAGGCGGCGGTGGAATGTCAGCTGGTGGTGGTCGTAGTGAAGCTGGAATGACAGCAGGCACTGGGGGCGGCGGAATGGCAACTGGGTGCGGAATGGCTTCTGCTGGTACAACAACAGATATGGCAGATTCCATCACTTTGACTGGTGTGGAAGAAACGTATTCTATTCCTGTAGGTACGGCTGTAATGCAATATGGAACGGAAATGTCCTTTACGCAAATTACTGAAAAAATGTATATTTCTTTGTCAGTTGATGATGAAAACAACGTGCTTTCTGTAAATATTTTGGGGTGATGAATATGATTAAAATGGAATCTATTTTGAAAAGCTATGATGTCGGTGGCGAGAAATTGGAAGTCTTAAAATCAATTGATGTATCGGTTGAAAAAGGTGAATTTGTCTCGATTTTAGGTCCGTCTGGATCTGGAAAATCGACACTTATGAATATCATCGGTTGTATGGATATGTGGGACAGCGGAGAATATTTTCTCGATGATATCCCGATTCACAAAAAAAAGGGGGAAGCCCTCACAAAGATTCGCAACGAAAAAATCGGCTTTATTTTCCAAAAATACCAGTTGATTCCTACGTATTCGGTGTTGCAAAATGTCATTATGCCGTTGCTTGCTCGTGGAATGTCTCGTAGAAAAGCCATTGCAATGGCAGAAAATACGATTGAAATGCTCGGGTTAGCGACTCGTCTTTCTCACAAACCGTGGGAACTTTCAGGGGGACAACAACAACGTGTGGCGGTGGCTCGTGCGTTGGTTGGGCAACCGGCGATTTTGTTAGCCGATGAGCCAACAGGTGCATTGGATTCAAAAACAGGTGTGGAAGTGATGAAGTTGTTCAAGGATTTGCATTCTATGGGCAATACAATCGTTATGATTACGCACGATAGAAAAATTGCTGACCACGGCGACCGCATCATTCATATTGTCGATGGGAATGTTTGTGCGATTTGACGATGTTCTATGAAAAATATGGGCTGTGGTATATATGTTTTATATAGGGTATATGACTTATAGAGATAGGTACTTATTTTTATGATGAAATGTGTAATTTGTATTGTGTTAATACATCATTTGTTGTTGAAATTTACTGAAGTGTTTCTGTAAAAAAACAAGAAAAATAAGGTGAGTCTTGTAAATGATGAAAAAATGCTTTACAAGGCTTGCCTGATGTGGTATACTAGTTTCAAATAACATGATAACTTGAGTAAATGTGAAAGGGGAAGTATTTATGAATACGAAATTGAATCGAATTACAAACGTAAATACTACAACTGCATATTTTTACTTTAGCCGTTTCCATAAAGATTCAAAGTGAATTTTACTGAAGGAAAAAACGGTTCGTTTTTGTGTTTTTTCTTATAAGAAGACTAACAAGACTTCACAGTGAAATTGACTGTGGGGTCTTTTCTTTTTGTAAGAGGTATAAATTTTGAAGCAAAGCAAACGTATAATTATTTAGGAGGATTTAAAAATGATAGTCGTATTGAAAACAGGTGTAAGAGATGAACAAATTGAAAATTTAAAAGATTGGCTCAAAGTCATGGACATCGGCACGTACATTTCTGAAGGCACAAGCCATACCATCGTTGGATTGATTGGCGATACGTCCAAAGTTGATATGGATTTATTGGCCGCACTCGATATCGTGGAAAAAGTACAAAGAATCCAAGAACCATTCAAAAATGCAAATAAAAAATTCCATAGTGAACCGTTGGCAATCGATGTATGTGGTACGAAAATCGGTGGGGGACATTTCCAAATTATGGCGGGCCCATGTTCTGTAGAATCGATTGAACAAGTGACAGAAGTGGCAAGAGCAGTCAAAGCATCTGGTGCTGGATTTTTGCGTGGTGGGGCCTTCAAACCTCGTACATCACCTTATGCATTCCAAGGACTTATGGGCGAAGGCATCGACTTTTTAGTAGAAGCGAAAAAAGAAACTGGCTTGCCAATCGTATCTGAAATTATGAATATGGAACACTTTGATTTGTTTGCTCCAGTCGATGTCATTCAAGTCGGTGCAAGAAATATGCAAAACTTTGAAATGCTCAAACAACTCGGAAAAACAGACAAAGTGATTTTGCTCAAAAGAGGGCTTGCCAATACGATTGATGAGTTGCTCATGAGTGCAGAATATATCATGGCTGGTGGCAATCACAATGTCATTTTATGTGAGAGAGGCATTCGTACATTTGAAACGAGAACGAGAAACACACTCGATTTGTCCTCCATTCCAGTATTGAAAAAATTGACACATCTACCAATCGTCATCGACCCAAGTCACGCTTGTGGATACGCTCACATGGTAAAACCGATGGCACTTGCAGCAACTGCAGCGGGAGCAGATGGTTTGATGATCGAAGTGCATAACGATCCAGCAAAAGCATTGTGTGATGGCCCACAATCTTTGACTCCAGAAGCATTTGATGAAGTGGCAAAACTCATTTTTAATATTCGTCCATACGCTTGTAAATATGAGATTGAATACTAATTACAGATTATAAGGAGGGGATTTTGTGAGAGTTGGAATAATTGGCATGGGACTCATTGGCGGATCGTTTGCCAAAGCAGTCAAATTGCTAGGAGAACATGAAGTTTACGGTTGGGACGAATCGGAAATCATACGACAAAGTGCGAGACTTGCCGAAGCAGTCGATGGATTTTTAGAAGATGGCAATCCAGAGGGGTGCGACCTCGTGCTGATGGCACTTTATCCACAAGCGACGATTGCTTACGTGGAAAAATTCAGAAAGTCATTTTCAAAAAATGCGAAAGTGTTGGACTGTGCCGGAGTCAAAGTGGGCATTTGTGAAAAAATCGGTGCAATTGCCAAAGAAGAAGGCTTTTTCTTCTGCGGAGGTCACCCAATGGCGGGGCTAGAACGCAGCGGATTCACGTATGCAACAGGGAGATTGTTCCGTGGGGCAACGATGATTTTGACACCTGACAAAGAATCGGATTTAGGTACGATGAATGAAATTAGTCAATTTTTCAAAAGTATTGGTTTTCTGAAAATGCAAGTCGCTACCCCAGAGGAACATGACAAAATGATTGCGTATACGTCGCAGTTGGCTCATGTGGTTTCGAGTGCGTATATCAAGAGTGAATTGTCTACGAATTTCAGCGGATTTTCAGCGGGCAGTTTCCAAGATATGACGAGAGTCGCAAAACTCAATGAAGATATGTGGAGCGAATTGTTTTTGGAAAATAAGGAATTTTTGGTCGATGAAATTGATATACTCATCAGTCGTTTGACGGAGTATAGAGATGCAATCAAAGATGAAAAAGTCGATGAATTGAAAAAAATGTTGAAAGATGGAAAAGAGAAACGACTTGCAATCGATCACGATAAGGAATTTGCATAAGATAGCGTAGTTGTAGTCGAACTCAAAATCACTGCAATCAAATAAAATCGGAGGAATGGAGCGTATGAAAACAGTCAATGTCAATACAAGCAAACCGTACGATATCTTAATCGGTGAGGGGCATTTGTCCACCATCGGTGAGGAAATGAAAAAAGTACATAAACCATGCAAAGTGGCAATCATTACCGATACGATTGTCAACCCATTGTACGGTGAAATCGTCAAAAAATCCATAGAATCCGCAGGCTTTGAAGTCGTGGTATATGAATTTTTGGCGGGCGAAATCTCAAAAACAATGGAACTTGTCGGCAATATTTGTGAATTTTTGGCAGAAGAAGAGTTGACTCGTTCCGATTTGATTGTGGCACTCGGTGGCGGTGTTGTTGGCGATATTTCTGGATTCGTATCTGCAATTTACCTCCGTGGGATTTCCTTTGTGCAAATTCCAACGACACTTTTGGCTGCGGTCGATTCATCGGTTGGCGGAAAAACGGGTGCCGATTTGCGTGCTGGAAAAAATCTGGTTGGGGCATTTTTGCAACCAATATTGGTGCTGTGCGACATCAAAACACTAGACACTTTGCCCGAAACGACTTTCGCTGAGGGGGTGGCTGAAATCATCAAATATGGTGTGCTGGGCAACCAAGAATTATTTTACCAACTAGAAAATGGACTCGATAAAAATGAGTTGGCAGACATCATCGAAACGTGTGTTTCTATGAAACGAGATGTCGTTTTGGAAGATGAATTCGACAATGGCAAACGTCAACTTCTCAATTTGGGGCATACGCTCGGGCATTCCATCGAGCAATTGAGTAATTTCACAATTCCGCATGGTTACGGTGTCAGCATGGGTATGTATTTGATCACGAAAATTGCGGAAGATATGGGCATTGCTAGGTGTGGTTTGAGTGATGATATCAAAAAAGTATTGCAAAAAAATCATTTGCCCGTGGAAATTTCTTATGCACCTGATGCAATCGCAAAAGGGTCAATGAAAGACAAAAAACGCCGTGGCGGTTCGATTTCTTTTGTATTCCCAGAAGAAATCGGCAGTTGTATCATACAAAAAATTGAGGTCGACAAAGTGAAAAATCTCATTGTAGAAGCCATGAATCGGGGGTGATGGTATGCAAATGAAAATTTCAGGAGACAGACTCACTGGGACAGTACACATTCCGTCTTCCAAATCACACGTCCATCGCTTGTTGATGGCGGCGGCATTTGCGACGACTCCTTGTGACATTGCAATCAGCAGTTGGTCAGAGGACATTGAAGTGACGAAAAATTGCCTGAATGCATTGGGTAGTCAAATTACATACGATGAAAAAAATAGTTTGTTGCACGTCATACCGATGGATATCGATCATATCACGCCTATTAATAAGGTAGAAACTGATATTTTTTGTCGAGAAAGTGGCTCGACTTTGCGATTTTTATTGCCCGTCATTGGTGCGTTGGGGGTGACTTGTCGGGTCGATGGGGCAGGGCGATTGCCTGAAAGACCGATTGGCATTTTGCTCGATGAGATGAAAGCCCACGGTGTGGAATTTTCGGCGGATACGCTGCCACTTACACTGCAAAATCAAATGTCGGGCGGTCGATTTTCTCTCGCTGGCAATGTCAGTTCGCAATTCATTACGGGGCTATTGTTCGCATTGTCCTTACTGAAAGTTGATAGTGAAATCGTCTTGACGTCTCCACTCGAATCGAAAACGTACGTTGATATGACAATTGAAGTCATGGAGCTGTTTGGTATTTCTGTAGAAGTGACGGAGACAGGCTACAAAATCAAGGGTGGACAACTTTACACCGCACCGCAAAAAATTGTGGCAGAGGGCGACTGGTCGAGTGCGTGTTTCTGGGTTGTGGGGGGTTGTTGTGTCAAAAATAGCAATATTTTACTGACAGGCATTTCTGAAAATTCAGTGCAAGGCGACAAAAAAATTATAGAACTCATGAGAAAAATGGGCGGAAATATCACGAAAGAGGGCGATGGACTCCGTTGCCAATATACCGATTCGATGCAAGGCATTGACATTGATGTCAGCCAAATTCCTGATGCGGTACCGATTTTGGCGACAGCTGGAGCGTTGGCAAAAGGCACGATGCATATGCATGAGGCGGCACGGGTGCGAATCAAAGAAAGTGACCGCTTGCTCGCTATGAAAGAGGGCTTGGCGGCTCTTGCTGTCACAGTGTCAGATACAGAAGATACATTGACAGTCACTGGAAGTACTGTCGCTTCGGAAGCGACAAATGTAGTAGAACTGGATGGGTTTGCCGATCATCGTATCGTGATGTCACTTGCCATTGCTACAGTGGGACTCGGTAGAGAAAGTATGATTTCTACAGCGGAAGCCATTGGCAAATCGTACCCAAGATTTTTTGAAGATTTTAGAGCCTTAGGAGGTGTAGCAGATGTCATCGACGTACGGTGAAGCAGTAAAAATTAGTATTTTTGGGCAATCGCACTCGGAAGCCATAGGTGTGGTCATAGATGGTTTGCCTTACGGTGAGGAAATTGACCTAGACACAGTGCAAACGTTCATGGGGCGGAGAGCCCCAGGGCAAAGTCAGTACACAACCTCGAGAAAAGAGGGTGATGTCCCTCGCATTGTTTCTGGAATTTATGAGGGCAAAACGACGGGAGCTCCGCTTTGTGCTGTCATTGAAAATACGAATACGAAATCGAAGGACTACGACCAACTAAAAGACATTCCTCGTCCGGGGCATGCCGATTTTACTGCGGAAGTGAAATACAAAGGTTTTCAAGACCATCGAGGTGGTGGACATTTTTCTGGTCGTTTGACAGCTCCTTTGTGTTTTGCGGGAGCAGTTTGCAAGCAAATACTGGAGCGAAAAAATATCTACATCGGAGGTCATATCGACTCCATTCATACGATACAAGACGAGAGTTTTCCACCAGTGAATCTGAAAAAAGAGGATTTTCAAAAAGTACTTTTACACGATTTTCCAACGATTGATGAAGCCGTTGGCGAGAAAATGAAAGAACGAATTTTAAAAGCAAAAACTGACCATGACTCCGTAGGTGGTGTCGTGGAATGTGGTGTGATTGGGTTGCCTGTTGGTGTGGGTGAGCCGATGTTTGATGGACTAGAAAGCAAATTGTCTTCTATTGTGTTTGGCATTCCCGCAGTGAAAGGTGTGACTTTTGGTGATGGATTCGAGGTTTCTACAAAATATGGATCGGAAAATAACGACTCATTTTTTATGGGGGCAGACAATAAAGTAGAGACGAAAACGAATCATCACGGCGGCAGTCTGGGTGGAATTTCAAGTGGAATGCCACTCCTTATGAAAGTGGCATTCAAGCCGACACCATCCATTGCGAAAGAGCAACAAAGTGTGTCGCTCAAAGAGGGGAAAGACACACCGCTGGGTATCGTTGGGCGACACGACCCATGTATTGTTGGACGTGCATTGCCTTGCGTGGAAGCGGCAGTGGCTGTGGCATTGCTTGATTTATATACAATTTATCAAAGTAGAATTTAGGAGGAAATCATGGATTTAGCAGAACTCAGAAAACAAATTAATGCATTAGATGAAACAATGGTCGACACTTTCGTTGAGAGAATGAAAGTATCGGCGGGCATTGCCAAAGCGAAAGCAGAAAGCAATTTGCAAGTACTCGACAAAAAAAGAGAACAAGAAGTTTTGCAAAAAGTACGTGACATGGCAGGCGAGGAGTTTGAACTCTACGTGAATACGCTTTATCATACGCTATTTGATATGAGCAAAACGTACCAAGCGGGGATTTTGCTTGAAGATTCTAAGTTCTCGAAAAAACTTGGAGAACAAATTGCATCGCCAAAAATGGAATTTCCAAGGAAAGCGACAGTGGCGTGCCAAGGGGTTGAGGGTTCGTATGCGGGCAAAGCGGCGGAGCGATTATTTACTATGGGGAATTTGATGTACTTCAACAATTTCGATAGCGTGTTCAATGCAGTCGAAAAAGGCTTGTGTCAATATGGCATTTTGCCAGTGGAAAATAGTACAGCTGGGTCAGTGACAGAGGTTTACGACTTGATGGATCACCACAAATTCCATATTGTGAAAAGTTTGAAACTCCATATCAATCATAGTGTAGTGATGAAAAAGGGCGGAGATTTGTCGAAAGTGAAAGAAATTATTTCTCACGATCAAGCGTTGCAACAATGTGGCGAATTTTTGAAATCATTACCGAATGTCAAAGTGACAGTATTTGAAAATACAGCGACAGCGGCGAAATTCATTTCTGAATCAGATAGAGATGACATTGCAGCAATTTCTTCTAAGGATTGTGCAAAATTATACGGATTAGACGTCGTGAAAGAGGACGTACAAAATCACCAAAACAATTATACTCGTTTCATTTGTATTGCCAAAAATATGGAAATCTATGGCGGAGCAGATAAAATCAGCTTGATGATTTCTTTGGAGCATAACCCAGGGGCATTGTATGATATGATTGGGAAAGTGGCTTGTCATGGTTTGAATTTATCAAAAATCGAAAGTCGCCCAATTCCTGGAAAAGATTTTGAATTTAGATTTTACTTCGATATTGAGGGGTCAGTATTTTCATCTGATGTCGTGACGTTGCTCAAAGATATGGAATATGCTTCTGCGAAATTTTCATTCTTGGGCTGTTATTCTGAATTGTAAGGAGTGAATTTATGAAAATATTAGTGGTCAATGGTCCAAATATTAATTTTTTGGGCATTCGTGAAAGAGGCGTTTACGGTACCGAAACGTATGATGAATTGCTTGATATGTTGAAAGTTATGAGAATAGAATACGATGTGGTCATTGAAGAATACCAATCGAACCATGAAGGGGATTTGGTAGATAAAATCCAATCTGCATATGGGGACTTTGATGGTATTGTCATCAATCCGGCGGCATATACGCATACGAGCATTGCAATTTTAGATGCCCTAAAAGCGGTATCGATCAAAGCGGTTGAAGTACATATTTCCAAAGTAGAAGATCGTGAAGATTTCAGACAAATTTCCTATGCAGGGCAAGCGTGTGTCAAAAAAATTACTGGAAAAGGGATTTTAGGCTACAAAGAAGCGATAGAATTTCTTTTGGCAGACAGAGAAAATTAATATTTGAAATTCAAAAATGTAAAATTGTACCGTCCTCCACAAGTCGGATTGAGAATCTGATGAAGGGAAGGGCGGTATTTTTTTTCAGTCTGACTGCAAGCTTTTTCTCATAAATCACTAAAAATCTTTGCAGGTAGAATTTTTATAGTTACTAAAGTGAACGAAAAAGAAAGTTTTGCTCCAACTTTTTCAAAGGTGTTTGGTGGCGGAGCCTCAAGGTTTTATCTTTTGATTTTTTGAAATTCTTCTATCGGACATAATCAGCCAGTCATTGATTATAAAAAAGCCACCTCCTTTTAGGGGAGATGGCACGAAAATCAAGTATAGTAAATCATTTTTATAGCGTTTTGAATTGGTCAATCGTATCTTTCATAACATCAGCTTGGCTTGACAATTCTTCTGACGTTGCCGCTGATTCTTCGCTAATTGCAGAATTCGATTGTGTGACAACTGAAATGGCATCAATGCCATGATTGACTTCTTGAATCGATTCTTCTTGCTCCCTAGAAGTATTTGTAATATCTGTAAGGGAATCTGTGAAACTATCTACGAGTTCAATGACAGAACTTAAACTTTCGGCTGTGGCATTGACAATCGAATCGCCTACATTTACAGAGGCAACAGATTCCTCAATCAAACGTGAAGTTTCTTGCACGGCTTGGCTCGTACGACTTGAGAGGTTTCGCACTTCTTCTGCAACGACAGCGAAGCCTTTTCCGGCAACACCAGCTCGGGCTGCTTCAACGGCAGCATTTAATGCCAATATATTCGTTTGGAAGGCCACATCTTCAATTGTTTTGACAATTTTTTGAATGCCATCACTTGCACGGGCAATCTCTCTCATAGAGTCTACCATTTCGTCCATTTTTTCGTTTGCAATTCTCAATTCAGTGGCAGTTTTCGTGGAGTATTCATTTACATGATGTACATTTTTTACATTGTTTGCAATGTTGTTTGTGATGGATTTCACGCTTTCTTGTAAAATTTGTACACTTTCGGCTTGTTGATTTGCACCTGATGCCAAACCTTGGGAAGTCGTTGCCACTTGCGTGGAACCGAGGCTCACTTGTTCGATGGTTTCTTTCATATCGTTTAGTGCAGAAGAAATCAATGTCGTAAAATCGCTGATAGAGTGTTGAATTTCAGCAAAATCTCCTACAAATTCCATATCACTTTCAAGCGTGAAATCTCCATGTCCACACGCTTTGAGTAGACGAGTGATTTCGCTAATATAGTTACTCAAATTAGCAGTCGTTGCACGGAAATCATCTGCCAATTCCCCGATTTCATTATCTGATTGGTACGTCAGTGGGAAAGAAATATTTCCTTTTGAAAGTTCATTCATGGCTTCACGTATGTAAGATAGAGGTTTCACAGAAACTTTTACTGTAAGCACTGCGACAATCAACGTGATGACAATTGAAATGATAAGCATCAAAACTAAAATCGAATTTAAGAAATTGATGTCAGAATCATATTCGTCTTGATTCATCATTGTTACCAATGTCCAACCAGTATTACCGATTTTACCTATTTTACCGACTTTGTCAACATTGGCTACATCGAGGTCAATCAAAGTGCCAGTCGGTGCATTCATTTCGCTAGCCAAATCTGCCCCTGAAATGGACATGGCACTGTAATTTTCTCCGACCAAACTTGGATTTGTACAAGCCACCAAGTTGCCATCGGAGTCAACGATAAAGCTTTCGCCTGTTTCACCAAAACGACTGCTGTTGATGAGGTTTGTGACGAAGTCCAAAGACAAATCGACGAAAATTCCGCCGACAGAAGTCCCTTTTTCATTGATGATTGGGCTTGCCATTGTCACGACCAACTCACCTGTAATGCCGTCAATGTAAGGGGTTGTGATCATACTTTTTTGCGTTGTGACTACAGAATAAAATGGACGAGATGGAAAATCCCAAGTATCGGGAGATATCGATCCATCTTGTAAAATAAATGCATTTTGTTCCATGCTACAAAGACCGATGTTCATAATGTCTGGCAATTGTTTTTGTATTGCGGTGATGAAATCAAGTGCAGACCCTACAATTTCTTGGTCTTGCATCGGATTTTGTTTGTCGCTTAATTCCATCAATTCGATGATGCTTGGATTGACTACGATAATGTCACTGACAGAAACGTATTCATGGAGCGTGGTATCGATTGTGCTTGCGATATTAGAAACGATTTCATCCAAATAATGTTCTTCATTTGTTTTAATGAAATTGTCAGCAATCGTACCTACAACAACGAGCAATAAAAGATTGACGCACAAAGTGACTGCTGCTAGTCGCTTGATCATTATACTTGAGATGCTGACTCTTTTTTTTTCGGTTTCCTTTTTGAAAGTAGACAATGCTTTTTTTACAGATGAAGTGTTTTCTTGATTTTGACTCGACATGATGATACCGTTCCTCTCAATATTCAAATTTCTTTACGAGTGACTCTTTAAGGTATATGTATAACTATGTTTCTTAAGTATACTGCGATATCATAGTAAAGTCAACAAATTTTTATTGAATTTTGTCGAAAACTCAAAAAAATGTCGATATTTTCAATAATTCAATCGATATTTTATCATATATGCATTGTATTTTTGATTGTTATTTAAAATGCAAATAGCAATAACAAATTGAACATTTTGTTAGAATAAAACAAATTATGTTAATTTATAAATTTTATCTAATTCTGCTTCAAATAATTCTTCTGGTGTGCGATACTTTAAACACTTAGTTGGAGTGGCATTATTAACCTTTTTTTAGAGTATCTCAGACACTTTTTTTGTCATACCCTTTTTGACCTCGAAAATATTCTTAACTTTTTTACATTTTGCTATTGACTTTTAATAGTTAGTCTTTTTATAAAAAATACCGACCTCCCTCGTTAGTTTTTAGGTCTAGCGTATGGGAGTCGGTATCATAAATATGACAATTTGTGTATTTACTATAATTGAAATTTACATATCCAACACAGACTTCATATTTTCATAAAGTGGATTTTCGAGAAGTTCTTTTTTCGGTTCTAAAACGGCAAACTGACCTTGAAACAAATGTTGTTTTATTGTTTCAAAAACAAACGCTTGTGCAATCATTGTTTGGAAAAAAGAAACTCTATAATCCTGGTAAGAGTAATTTGCTCGTTCAAACAGGCTTTCTACTTCCTCTGGCTCAAAGAAAAATGGCTCCATTAGAAAATGTTTGTGTGTCGCCATGCCCGTTGGCAACATCGACGGTTTGTAGTGAAATTGCTCCCACAAAGGAAATATCGAAGTTTCGATTCTATAAATATCATATGTGTTCAATTCCAATAAACCTTCTTTTTTTTCGTTGGTCACAGAAAAAGCAAAGCTGTTTTTCAACTCTTCTTCTGTGAAATATGGTTGCTTCATAAAATAACAATTCTCTAATTCTTCGGTATATGGCAGATTTAAAAATTCCGCAAAACTCGCAATCGTAGCTTTTGGATTTTGTTTCAAATCTTCAAATCGAACGAAAGTTCTAAACTCTAAGTTTTCATCTTCTAAAATGTCTTCTGTGTCCGTTTCTAAATCCTCCTCAGGCATTACTTCTTCTTTGCTAGTCAAATTCAAATTATTTGAATACGCTTCTTGCCACTCCTTAAACTTCAAATGTTTTTGGTTCAGCACAGTAGAGAAGGCACTCAAAAAATCTCTAATCGGTACATATTGATAACGATAAGCAAAGTCCTCCGATAACTCAGCAGGAAAATCCAAAGGCAATACATTATTTTCGGTATACATTCCAGAATATACCATAGGCACAATGCGATCCTCAAACGTTCTACCACAATATTTTGTAAATGATAAATGTTCTATGACAAACAAATCTTTTTTTGTAGTGATATCATACTGTAAAAACATGTCTTTTAGAATTTTATAGAATCGCTTGAACTCTTCTACATCTTTGAAATTTGGGTATATCAACAAAGAATAAAATGGAAATGTACGGATCAAGGTATCTATCGTGCATTCTTTGTCCAACGCTTCGTCCATCTGGTCAAAAAAAGCTTGTGGCGTGTCGATTGTAAGCAGGTGGTTGGCATATTCATCAAATACAAATGCCGCACTGAGCACATTTCTATGACCATCAATAATTTCACTATATTTCTCTTGCTCACACAAGTGAGAGGACGGCAATTGCAACGTCAATCTTTTGACTTCTTCTGGTCTGATTTCTTGGAACGTCATTGCTTTGTAATCAATGTTGAATTTTTCTTTGAAGTCAATTGGATACATCTTCTTTTCTTCTTCACCAATTAAAATAACTAGTTTTTTATCAGCTAACAATGGTGCAAAATCGCAATGATATAGCAACAAAGAAAACAATTCCGGTGTATCGTATCGTAGATAAATATGATTTTCATAAGCAACATCTTCACTTTTGCGTACGTTATCAACTAAAAATTTCAGATTGTAGGCATTCAACTCATTTTCGGCACAGATTGCATTTTCAAGATTTTTGAAGAAATAGCTCGTTTCCTTTTTTGAAGAAATCTCTATCTTTTCAAAAGTACCACTACTTGTATTTAGCACGTAAGCAATTTCATCAGTTACAGGAATGTAGAGTATGTCATTTTCCGAGATATTTTTGAATTCTTTTAAAAATATATATGAATACTGTGACAATGCAACTGTATTTTTTTGAAAGCAATCCTCAATTTCAGGCAATGCCGGTGTCAAAAATGTAGTCTTTAGGTAGGCAATCAAATCGTCTGAATGCATATCTTTTGTATAGAGTTTCGCAATTTCTTCCATACCTTCTAAAATATTGCCTTGTGCAATGGTGTCCACTGCATTTTGATATTTTTCCATGATATACTCCTTTCTTCAAGACAAAAAATCGATACGTACGTCTTCAAGTTCTGGCAAAGACAATACATTTTCGTAAATTTGATTGACAAGGTATTCTTCTTTCGGTTGCAAAATCGGGAAGATATTGATTTCGTTGTTTTTTTGTATTTGCATTACGTTGATTGACCAATTGATTGCTCTCCTAAAAAATTCTTTGCGATAGCGTTCACAAGTAATCCCATCTCGTTGGAATAATGCTTCCGCTTCTTCTCCTTCAAATTCAAATGGTTCTGAAAAGAAATTTTTATGTTCAAAAACCATATCAGGCGAAGTCGTTGGTTTGTATCCGAATAAGGAAAGCACAGGAAAGAGTATACTCTCCATTCTGTAAATATCATAATCGTTTAACCTCATCGATTCGGATCTATATTTGTATAATGATTTTACAGTAAATCCACCAAGTATCCTTTGTTCATTTTCAAATTTAGGATAGTCTTTCTCGACTCCAAAAAAACTACAAATTTCTAATTCTTTCGTATACGGAATATTTAAAAATTCCGCAAAAGCCAGAAGTGTTGCCTTTGGATTTAATTTCATGTCTTCAAAACGAATGAATATTTTTGATTCAAATTTATGAGAATATAGTGCGTTGAGCGGTTGATTTTCTCTAAGAAAATTCAAATCCTCGAAAAAATAATGATACAAATTATAGAAGTGCCCTTCATCTTTATTTCCGTAATCCCCCTTGTGTCGATTGAGTCCAGAGACGAAAGTGCCTATAAAATCTCTGACAACGGCATAGCCATAATAATAAGGGAATTCATCGTAAATATCCACACATTTGATATAATCTTCCACGTGGTTTGGGTTATGCACCATAAGATGCAACATCGGTGGAATACGCTCTTGCAACTGTGAATCTAAGAATTTTAAGAGTGCAAGGTGCTCTATGACGAGCAAATCTTTTTTCGTTGAAATATTGTATTTGATTGACAACTCTTTCATATAACCATAAAACCTTTTGAAATCGTCTAAATTTGCAAAGGTGTTTAACATTTCATAACGAGGCAATACACGTTTGGCATTCAAATAAAATTCTAAATAATTCAAATTGAGTTCAGGATCTAAGAACCGGTCGAGGATTTCAAAAAAATCACTGACATTTTTAAAAGAATCAAAATGTAGACCGTATTCGCACATCATTTCTGTTGTACAAATGAAATTCGGATGCCCATCGAGTATTTGGTTTGCAAATCCACGACCGCCTTGGCCATATGGCACTTGCACCGTGATTCTTTTGATTTCCTCTGGACGAATTTCTTGGAATTCCATCGCTTCATAATCAATATTAAACTTTTCTTTAAAATCAATTGGATACATTTTCACCTCTTCTGCTCCAATTAAAAATACCAATTTGGAATCGACAAGCAAAGGGGCAAGCTCGCAATAATACAATAACAAAGAAAATTGATCCATGTCAGTATAGTGCAAATAAATATGATTGTCATAAGCAACATCTTCGCTTTTCCGATAGTTGTCAACTAAAAATTTCAAGTTATATTCATTGAATTCGTTTTCAACGTAGAGTGCGTCTTTTAGATTTTCAAAAAAATACTTCGTTTCCTTTTTTGAAGAAATTTCTAATTTTTGAAAGAGGTATTTTTCAGTATCTAAAGTGTAAAATATTGTTTCTGATATAGGAAACAATACGTATTTATTGTCAGAAAAAGCTTTGAAATTTTTATTGAATACATACGGGTACTGTTGCAATTGCTCCGTATTTTCTGCATATACTTCTTCAAACATCGGAAGGTTTGGTGTCAAAAATACTTCTGTCAAAAGTGCAATCAACTCGTCAGAATGCGTTTCCTTTGTATAAATACTGGAAATTTCTTCCATAGCTTTGATGGGATCTCCATCGTATATGTGATTCAAAGCGTCTATATATCGGTCCATTGGTTCGTTCCTTTCTTCTCAAATAGTAATTTATTTTTATTGTAACAGTTCAAAACCTTTTAAAACTGTGGACGCTGTTCTCACCTAATTTCAGGAAATAGCACCTACCGCATCGTTGGTTGTTGGCAATTGCAACACCTGACCAATATAAATCATATTCGGATTTTTGATGCTATCTTGATTTAAGAAATAAATTTCTTCCCATCTGTTGGCACTGCCTAAGAAATCACGGGCAATATACGAGAGGTTATCTCCACTTTTTACAGTATAACTGTTGCTTCCTGTTGGTGTCACTACTGGCACTTCTTGCAGTTCTTGTTGTTCTGCTTGTTTCGGTGCTTCTACTACTACTTCCTCTACAACTACAATTTCTTCGACTACTTCTTCTACTACAATATCTTCCACTACCACTTCTTCTACTTCTACTTGATCTGAAAAAGAAGTTGCTGTCATGCGGTCTGTGCCATTTGGATATGCATATTCTTCTCCAATCACACCACCCAATACATCACAAATATAGTTAATGAGCATATCACAATCCAAATACAAACTACTTTTTACGACTTCATTTCCCACAAACATACTCATAGCACCACCGCCAGAAATGAGTAAATAATCATTTCCTGCCACAGTATACATTTTCTCCAAATCGAGTGGCTCGCCACCTACCAATACATCATGTACACGATACGGTCCATCGACACGCAAGAAACTATCTAAATCATCAGTAACTACTGAGCTTTCCATATCTACATTCAGAGAGTAACTCACACCAGAAACATAGAGAAATCCATTATTTCCATCAGGCAAACTGCTAGTACTCATCTCGAGTGCATCAAGCAAAGTCTGCCCTGAAATTTTTATAGAAGAAACATCGTTACCAAATGGATGAATATCTAAAATATCGCCATATGTAATGTCTCCTTTTTCTAAAGTGGATCGAATGCCCCCTGCATTGATGATGCCGATATCAGAATCCAACATCACTTTATGGGCATCGGCAACGAGATTGCCAAGATTATTTTCTTTGAATTTTGTAAAATTGTCAGCTGAATCATAAGAAGCAGGAATCAAATCCACCTCGCATGTTGCAACAACTTCACCAAGCAACGCATCAAATTCCGTATTGATTTCTGCGAGTACTTCGTCTACTTTTGCACTTGTCAAAGCAAAATCTGATGGCACAAAATCGACTGTAATTTCTAGCGTGTTAAGGTCGATTGCAATCTCCCCGATATTTTCAAAATGAGATCCCGCCTGTGTGAGAATTACGTCATTCCCATCGATATCTTGATGAATTTCTTCAGGCATCACCACATGAGAATGACCATCTATGAAAATATCCAATCCACTAGTATTTTGAATCACTTGTGAAGACCGCCAAGGTGCATTGTCACTTTCGTCGCCCATATGCCCAATGCCGATCACGACATCTGCTCCCTCTGCAATTGCTCCATCGATAGCAGTTTGGACATAGCTATAAAATAAATCGTCCGCTCCTCCAAAGCCATAAATCAAATTGCCAGACGCATCTTGGAAATTGGTCGGTGCGGAGCTAGTCAAAGTTGCTGGTGTCGTCATGCCCACAAATCCAACTTGCACATCTCCGAAATCAACTACATCAAATCCATCATACACTATTTCACCCGTTCTCAAGTCCTCAAAATTTGAAGAAAGAACGTGAGCGTCCATTTGATTCATCAGCACAAAATGTTGATCCATACCGTAGTCATATTCATGATTGCCAGGAATAAAATAATCGTATTCCACTGCATTCATTAAGTCGACGAGTGCTTGCCCTTTTGTGAGAACTCCCAAATGACCACCTTGGATGGCATCGCCAGCGTCCACCAAAATCACATACTCTTCACCATACGTTTCCACCAACTGGTCACGGTAAGCAGCAAGACCAGTATAACCAAGATTCTCATCTATAGAACAATGGACATCACTTGTGCTTAAAATAATGAGTTTTTCGCTAGTTTCATTGGCAAAAACAGCTGTAGTCATAGTGCAAATTGCAATTGCCCCCACCATGATAGGAGATAGTGCGTTAAAAATTCTTCCTTTTTTCATGATAAATACCTCTTTTCTTTTTTTAGTTTATTGAACAACGCTTTACTTTTTGATTTGAAATACCACTCAAATCCGCCTTGCAAGTAGTAGTAAAACGTTGCGTTGACCGTTTTTGTTTTTGTAGAATTGGATACTGCTAAAATTAAAATTTCAGATTCAATAAATATGACATGAACTCGCTTTGGTCTTTCTCGTCTGCACAATCCATGCAATCATCAATCGTTTCATCGTTTATGAAACCACTCTGTGCCAATATATTGACAATCGAAACTGCTTCTTTGTCCATGTAAAACTCAAAAATATCGAGTAAATTTTCATCGATAAATTGCTGATATACTTCCAATGCAATCGCCTTATTTTTTGTTGCCAAAAAGTTTTTGTACTGGCAATACGCTTTGGCAATTGCATACTGATTTTCTATATTTTCAATCCGATCAAAGACCTCGCAAACATCTGTCAGCACACCTAACGTATTGCTTGCCCAATCGCCTGTCAAGACGTTTGATACCGCCCGATATTGTTGGTCTTTCGTGAACGCAAGTGTCAAGAGTTCCGCTCCGTTTTCACCGCTTACTTTCACAGTAAAACTCACATTACTCACCGTGGCAAACCGTTGAAATATCAACTTTGTACTATCATACATTTCCCAATGTAACACCGTATTATTGACACCGACATACAACTCAGATATATTTTTCGGGATACACACGCCATTTGCTTGGTTTAGTACATCATACGTAGCAAGCCCGATTTTCTCAATCGTGTTTGGCAGTGCCATACCCTCCGTTTCCAATTGGTGACAATCAAGAAATACATCATCTCCCAACACCTTGATTTCTGACGGAATATCGAAACGACCCAATCGTGTACAAGAGGCAAATGCCCGATCGCCAATATGTTGCAGTGTATCAGGCAACATCACCACACACAGCTCCGTACAATTCCCAAACGCATTTTCACCAATCATATGCAGTGCCTTGCAATGTGTCAGATCCAACAATTCCATCGACGAACAACCGAAAAATGCAGTGTGATGAATCTCCGTTAAATTCTTCGGAAATTGAATGTGTTTGAGACGACTCGATTTATAGAAAACACCTGATTTGATATAACGAACACCATCAGGTATTGCGATATTTTCTAAGCTTTTGCATTCAGCAAACGCATGATTTTCAAGCGATTCCACAGAATTTGGCAAGTTGATTTTTTCAAGTGAGGTACAACCAGAAAATGTATTTTCACAAATGGTAGTGAGTCGTTTTTCAGATTGACTTCCCTCAACAAATTCCACCTCAAGCAATGCAGTCGATTCCGCAAAAGCATACCGACCAATCGTATATATCGTCGAAAAAAGACTGACCTTTTCCAAAGTTGCACAGCGATAAAACGCATATTCTCCGATGAGTTTCACACTTTCTGGCAGTATGATTTCTTTGACATTTTTACATTCTGAAAACGCCCCTTTTTCGATTTCAACTACAGTTTCAGGTATGGCAATGGTGGATTCGTTGCCAAGGTATTTCTGCAATATTTTTTTGTCATGACTCAAAACAAAATCATTATCTATCGTATGTTCCATACCATCACCTTAATTTGTATCGAAAATTTTAGCGACTTCTTTCGCTATTTCTTCCGCCTTATCTGTCAATAACAACTCTTTGTTGTGTTTGAAATACGCTTCCGATCCAAACTTCCGAAGGAATTTTGCACTATACACATTCGTCGTCAATTCCGTCATGAAGATAAGCAACTCTTGCCCCTCTTTATAAAATGTTTCGATGAAGTCAAATGCATGTTTTAATTTCTCGGAAGTCTCATTCGATACCGCCTGATTTTCTTCTATTTTGCGATTCAAAAATGCATTACTCTCTTTGACAAACGCCTCCATATCGTTTTGCTTGGTGTCTAAGTCCTTCAAAACTTCCAATATACTATGGTCTAGGAATTGTTTTTTCTGCGTATAATTGCCACTTTCTATTTTCTGTTTCATCATTTCTTTTTTCTGATTGATGAAATCGTAAAGTGCATTCACTTCTCCATGCTCTTTTTGGAATCGCTCCAATTCTTTCATCGCACCTCTGCAAATGTCTAGTAGCTCGATGGTCTCTCGCATGGCACTTGTGATTTCATACACCAATAAGCTGATAATGGAAATGCGTTCATCGAATGTCGCTTGCTCGATTTTCTTTTTCACATCATCACCAATATGATTTTTGAGTATTCCCTCAATATCATACTCTTTTTTATAGCCAATATAGAGTTTATAATAATTGGCAAAACTCTTTGCAATTTTACTATCTTGCACGTATTGTATGATGAGATCTTCATCAATTTGCAGTTGGTGTGTTTCGTACAAAAAGAGCATTTGGCTCAAGTCTTCCCAACCTCTAGCAGTCACAAAATGTTTGCCGTCTACCGTCGTATTGATGGCATAAAAATCATCTTTTTTGATTTCCAGATACGATGTAATTGCAGAATGAATCCCACTTTTGACAGCGTATTCTTTCCAAATGCCAATATCTGGCGTGACGTCCATTCTTTTGACCCTATCCCATGTGGCAATGTCAAATTCACGTACTGAATTGTTATATTCAGGTGGATTCCCCGCAGTCACCACAACGAAGCCATTTGGCACTTTGTGTTTCCCAAACACTTTATATTGTAGGAATTGCAACATAATCGGCGACAGCGTTTCAGAAATACAATTGATTTCATCGAGAAATAGTATCCCCTCTTTGCTCCCTGTTTTTTCAATCACTTCATAGACTGTCGCAATGATTTCACTCATCGTATATTCCGAAACTTTATAACTCACCTCGCCAAAATCTTTTTCCGTAATATAAGGTAAACCCAAGGCACTTTGTCTCGTATGGTGTGTCATTGAGTAAGTAACCAACGGAATGTCCATTTTCGAGGCGATTTGTTCCATGATTGCCGTTTTGCCAATCCCCGGTGGACCAATCAAAAAAACAGGTCTTTGCTTTTCCACAGGAATGACATATTGCCCGAATTTATCTTTCGTAAAATAAGCTTTCAACGTATTTTCAATTTCTTCTTTCGCTTTTTTGATGTTCATCACGAAACCTCTTTCTATCATTGTCAAATTGAGTCCAAGTCGTATCCATCAACACACCATCAGTCATACGTTATTTTTTCTATCGTTTCGATTTCATCTAAATCGAGTTCTAGTTTGATTGCCCAGTGCGGTATTTTCTGAAATTCGCAATAATCTTTGATGTAGACGACTGCCGTTTTATATTTTGGCATTGCCATCGGAAACGTCCCCATGCCATCAGTAAAATACAGTACACCTTTCAAATTGTTCAATTTGCCCTCATCAACACATCGGTTCACGTATTCAAATACAGGACGAAAGTCCGTTCCGCCATACCCTTTGATTACCAAATTTTCCATATAACCCTTGATATCATCTAAGCGATTGATGATGGTCACAGACTGTATTTCGCTATCGCATTGAACGATATGTATATTTACTTTTTTTGCAAACGTTTCTTGACTAGACAAAATGTTGTACGTTTTATTCAAAAATTTACTGACCAATTCCCCCGCAACCGATCCAGAGGTATCAATGGCAATGACAAAATCATTGATATTATTAGATTCTTTGTATTCCAACGGTTCAATCAGTGGCATATTGCCCGTAATGGACAACCCATAATGATAAAAAACGTAATCAAATTCATCATCATTGACTTCAATCGTTTCTTTTAAAGTTGCAAACTTCCTTAAAAATTCTTTGTAATCTACTTTTTCACGATTGAGGTATTTCAAGTTGTCTTTCAAATTTCCCGATTTGTCACCTTTGCTAATAGAAAATGTCTCGATATCACTCTCTATCGTTTCGGCAATATTTTTCCATTGGCACAATTTTTGTTTTCTTAGGTGTTCATTCAAGATTTTTCGACTTTTTTCATCTTCAAAATCCAAGCTGTTTCGGCTTGTTTCCGCACTGTCGTAGTCCACCATATTGGGGCTATTGTCTTCCATTGTATGATTTGTATTTTCACTAGCAGGTTTTTCTTCTTCGTCCACTTCCTCATCACCATCATCGATACGTCGTGGACTTTTTGCATTTTCGTTGATATCTTTCTCATTTTCTGATGTGCCACTGCTGTTGCGACTGCCCCCGCTCGAATTGCTACCACGGTCACTATCATCTGCATTGCCGTCACCTGTTTTTTTATCTCCAGTAATATCAATTTTTTCATCTGGATACCAAGGTGTATGATCGTCAACGTAAAACATATATTCCAACAAACCAAGGTCTCTATCCGACAACTGGAGCAGATATCTATAGATATGTTCCGCAGTCATATACCGCACGTTTTTGACAATCGCTTCCACATCTTGTACACGATCGCTTTGCAATTCCTTGATATTCAAATGATTGATGATATTTTCAACCGCAATGTCACAAGCCAAATTCCAACATCGCACATTGCTAATTTTTTTTACAAACATATGCAAAAATACACAATGGAGTATCATATGCACAAAAATTCTCGGTGCATTTTTATATTCTTTCACTAAGATTTCAGGATTATAGAACACCTCTTTGCCATTGACAATGAACGTGCCTTTGTATTTTTTCAGTTCCAAATTATGAAGAGCAATATTCAAAAAGCCAAGCTTCATCGCAAGAATACTTCTAATATTGTTCAAAATCATAATTTCCACTTTTTCCAGTTGTTTTTGTAGTTCCAGATTATCAACTGATTCTAACTGATTATGATTCTCCATAGATCCTCCCCATTCATGCATTGTCATGTATTGCCTTGTGGCTCTACAACACGTACATTATTGTAATCCATTAAATTATTGATATCCCTGTCTTTACTCTGCTTATGTCTTTGTGATCGTGGTGACATTTCCTTCTTTATAGTATACACCTTTTGAAAGGAAATGACAATCCCATCAAAGCATATTTTTTATTTTTCTTATTTTTGTACTAAATCAAATATATTTTTATTGTCGTCTTGCCAATCCTTTATCGTTCTCTCATTGGGCAATAGACAAAAATCCCCCCTAAAGTAAGTACTTTAGAGAGGATTTCTACCTATTGTAATGTAATTTTTTTGAATTCAATGCGATAGTATACCGCAAAAACAACGGACATCAGCAAGGCACTCGCTGGATAACAAGCCCCTAAGACTTGTAAATTCGGAGCTATCGGCAAGATAAATGTGACCCAGGCGAGTCGCAGACCCACCACACCGACAAGTGTCATTATCATCGGAATGAAGGATTGCCCCAAACTCCGCAAGGCTTGGGAATACATCTGCTGTGGCACAGCAAGAATATGCATAGGCATAACGACCCACATAATGTCCATACCGATTGCAATGACTTCTTGGTCGTAAGTAAACAGTCCAAGAAAAAATTCTCCTTGCCAAAGGAATAGGGCGACCAAAACGCTCAAAATAGCAAAACTGATGGCGATAATTTGGTTGAGTGATTGTGTCACTCGTTCTATTTTTTTTGCCCCTAAATTTTGCCCCACAAAAGGCATCACCGTACTACCCAAAGAACTAAGGAAAATATCGGGAATGCTACTTAATTTTACAAACGTAACCCAGGCCGCCACGGAACGATCGCTAAAGCCGTTGACTCCAGACTGTACCGCCATATTCGACAAGCTGTACATGATACTTTGGCAACCTGCTGGAATTCCTATTTTGGCAATGTCTTTGATCATAGTAATGTCGATGTACGGTTTACTTTTGTCTAAATGCCGTACGATTTGAAAGAGCATATAGCCCAAAATGACCGCAGAAATTCCTTGAGAAATCACCGTAGCAAGGGCAATGCCAAAGACACCCATTTGCAAGGGGAAAACGAAAATCACGTCTAAAACAATGTTGCAAATCGAACAGAAGAATAGGGCGTATAGAGGCTTTTTGCTGTCCCCAAGTCCACGCATAATTCCTGCAAATGTATTGTACAAAACTGCAAATACCATACCATATAAATACGTGTGCAAATACGTAGTTGCCAAGGCAATACTTTCAGTAGGGGTGTTCATCAAGTCGAAATATTGTGGAGAAAATACAATACCAAGCACCGACAAAATAGTACCAAATACCACAAAAAACATTGTGCCATTGAAGATGATATTTGTTAGTTTTGGGTAGTTTTTTTCACCCAAATAACGAGAAGCGTAAGCGGTAATCCCAGAAGAAACACCGATAAAAAAGTTCAAATACAGCGTGATGAATTTTGCAGCAGAGCCACCCACCGCAGACAATTCTGTCGTTCCCAATGCTTTTCCTACAATCATAGTGTCCACTAAGGTATATAAATGTTGAAAAAAGGCACCGATGACCAGTGGAAAGAAGAACAAAAGTACCTCTTTCCAGATGACACCATCGGTGATTTTGTTGTATATTTTTTCCTCTGTCATAAGTTCTCCTTACACATCAATGACCACTTCGACTAATTTTTTGGCATAAGGGTCATCAGTACTTCCGATATCGGCAACGTCGATTAATTCAGTGATATTGCCTTGGTAGAGGAACATGACTTTGTTGCACAAATAAGTAACAGCCGTCAAGTCATGGGTGATGAACAGATATGTCAAGTCAAATTTCGACTGCAATTCTCTCAACAAATCCATGATTTGCACTTGCGTATGGGCATCGAGTGAGCTGATTGCCTCATCAAATACAATGACTTTTGGTTCGATGGCAATGGCACGGGCGATACAAACACGCTGCAATTGTCCCCCTGATAATTGGTGAGGGAAACGATCCAAAAAGCTTTCGTCCAATCCGACAGTTTTCAAATGTTCTAGTACTTTTGCATCTTTATCGACAGCAATTCCAGAACGTTTTGCCAATACATTGATGGATTCCGCTACAATCTCTGTTACTGTAAATCGTGGATTCACCGAAGTATTGTAATCTTGGAACACGATACTAATATTTTGGCTTAAGAATTTTCGGTTGGCTCTACTTTTGTATGGATTTTGATCCAAAAAAGTATACTCGCCACTACTCGGTTTTAAGAGTCCTACTAAAATCCGCCCTAAGGTCGATTTCCCAGATCCACTTTCTCCTAAAATCGCCAAGCAATCTCCTTGCTCTACTTTGAAATTTAAGCCTTTTAAGACTTGTTGTCGCTCGCCTGTCAATTCACTCTTGAAACTCATTTTCAAATCGGTTACTTGAATCATGATACTTCACCTCCCAGATTTTTACGGAAAGCTGCCACAACTGCTTTTTTCTGTGCCACCAATTGCTTGGTGTATTCATCTTGTGCATTATTTTTGATATGCTCAAAACTACCAGTATCCACGATTTTCCCGTGATTCATCACGATGACATGATCAGAAATCATAGAGGCAACCCCCAAATCATGGGTGATGAAAATCATGGTGACACCTGATTCTTTCAATCGCACAAATTCCTTCATAATTTCGTGTTGTGTCACACTGTCAATGGCGGTCGTCGGTTCATCTGCAATGAGAATCGTAGGATTGAGTGCCAATGCAATGCCGATCATAATGCGTTGCAACATCCCCCCTGAAAGTTGATGAGGGTACTTTTTCAGTACTTCTTCTGGATCTTCCATTTGCATTTTTTCGAGTATTTTAATGGATTCTTCACGAATTTGTGCTTTGCTCCAATCGGTATGAGCAGCAAAAGTTTCTGCCATTTGGTAGCCCACACGGTACAGACTATCGAAGCACACCATCGGATTTTGCAAAATCATGGTCATTTGTTTTCCACGGATTTTCCGCAATTCTTCCTTGCTTGCTTTGAGCAAATCAATGTCGCCTAATTTCGCTTCTCCTGTGATGGTGAAGTTGTAATCCAACAAGCCCATAATTGCCTTCATGGTCATGGTTTTTCCTGAACCACTCTCGCCTACGATACAAAGACACTTGCCTTCTTCCACTGTAAGGGATACACCTTTCACGAGTTCGCTCTCTTTCTTTTTGCCACGGAACGTGACATGCAAATCATTTATTGTCAACAGGTTCATTACATTACCTCCTTTGGATCCAATGCATCACGCAACACATCGCCCAACATATTAAAGAGGGAAACCACCAAAACGATGGCAATGCCCGGTATAATCATTTGTTCAGGGTTTGCTGCCACTACGGCTTTTGCGTCGTTTAGCATCGCACCCCATTCTGGCGTCGGTGCTTGGACACCCATGCCCAAGAAAGATAATGTAGAAATGTTGATGATTGCCCAGCCCATATCCAAACTTGCCAACACAGCTGTTTCTGCGGCGATACTCGGACAAAGATGACGAATCAAAATAAAACTTTCGCTGTTGCCGATGACTTTGGAGTAGTTGACGAAATTTCGTTCTCTATATTTTATAACATTCGTACGAATCATACGAGCATACCATGCCCATTTGATAAAGACGTTGGCAAGCACCACATTCATTACGTTGATTCCCATAAGGGCAACGACTGCGAATACGATAATTTGACTCGGAAAAGCGAGCATGACATCGACCAATCGCATAATCACTTCATCAATCCAACCACGGAAATAACCAGAAACCAATCCCATTGTCAGACCGATGCCCATAGTCCCTAACATGGTGAGGGCAGCCAATCCCAATGTCGGACGAATCCCCCAAATCAAACGAGATAATGTGCATCGTCCAAGATGGTCAGTGCCAAAAGGATATTCAGACGTCCAGTCTGAAAATTTATTTCTCAAATCAACTGCCAACGGATCGTTTGGTGCTACGTATTCCGCAAACACTCCCATAAGTACCACAACTAACACGATGAAAATCGTCACCATTGCTCCTTTATGATGTAAAAAACGCTTTAACATATTATTCGCCACCTACTCTCAATTTTGGATCCATGATCCCTTGTAAAATATCAAAAATCAAGTTGAAGGTGACAAAAAGCACACCAACCAACAACACATATGCCTGAATCATAGGGAAGTCACGGTTGAATACCGCTTCGATACACAACGTCCCAAGCCCTGGAAGAGCAAACACATTTTCCGCCACAATGGCACCAGAAATCAGTTGAGGGATACTCATGCCGATTGCCACAATACACGTATGTAGAGAATTTTTCAGGATATGATGAATCAAAATACGTCCTTGTTTTAGCCCTCTTACATTGGCATATAGTACGTAATCTTCGCTCATATTTTCCACCATGTTATTCCGAATCAAGCGAATAAAGATTGCCACATAAGAAGAGGCAACGGTGAGTGCCGGCAAAATCAAACTCTTAATGCCATTAAAGTTCCCAGAAGTCGGAAGCCATTTCAATTGTACCGCCACAATCCACATTAAAATCAAACCAACCCAATAGGAGGGCATGGCAGTAGAGACAAATACCAAGCCACGCATTAATTTATCGAACCACGTATCTTTGTACACGGCACAGAAAAATCCGATCGGCAAACTAATTGCCACAACCATGACAAAGGAAAGACTTGCAAGTCGCATAGTGTTTGGAAATGCAGTCATGATTTGAGATTCTACACTTTGCCCAGGTTTTGCATAGCTTACCCCCAAGTCAAAACGCATGGCATCGGTAATCCAATTCCAATACCGTACCCAGTAAGGGTCATCAAGCCCCAATTCTGCACGAGTTGCCGCCAACATTTCATCTGTAATGACAGGAGTTTGTAGTACACGAAGGGTCACTTCCGCAGGATCTGCTGGAATCAGATTGATGAACACAAAAGTGAACACCGAAATGGCAATCAGCAGAGGAATGATGCTAAGTACCCGTTTTACGATATATTTAGTCATGATATGTCCTTTCTTTTTAATAGTGATCGTCGGTCAAACTAAAAAATAGTAAATCAGTTGTTAATATTTTTTAGTTCAATCGACTATATAGGTACGTTGTCAGAAATATCAAGAAACAGGAGGAAGGGATTTCCCTCCTCCTGCAAATGAATATTTTGAATTAATAATGCATGTTCCAGAATGGAATTACATAGGAAGATGTCATAAAGCCTACATCTTGCAATTCGCTGTTGTGTAGTGCTTTGTTTGTTTCATACACCAAAGGAATGTAAATTGCTGCTTCATGCAATTCTGTGAGGATTTTTGCGTACATTGCTTGACGTTCGTCCTCATCTACAATTTTCAATACTTCAGTGATATCTGCATCGAGTTGTTCTTTGATTTCAAGACCCAATTGTGCAGCATAGTCACCATATACAGGACCACGCATCGCAGAAAGAGCAGCATGAGGATCATAAGGATTTCCCCAAGGAATGTTCATCATGATATCAAACTCGCCTACTTTACCCATGTCAAAGTAAGTTTCACGTTCATAACCATCTAACGTAAGTTCCACACCAATAAGCCCAAATTCATATTGCAAAAATTCACCGATTTGTTTGTCTGTTACAGTATCAATATCATATAGATATTTGAGCGACAAACGTTGGCCATCTTTTGTACGAATGCCATCAGAACCAGCAACCCAACCCGCATCTTCAAGCAATTCAATTGATTTTTCTTCATTGAAGTCAAAAGGTTCTAGGTCAACATCACAATAAGGTACGTTCGGTGCATAAAGGTTATCAGCAACAATTTCCATACCGTAGAAGATTCCTTCGTTGATTGCTTCTTTGTCGATGGCATGAATCAATGCTTCACGCACTGCTTGGTCTGCCAAAATTTCATCCGAACTATTCATTAATAAATGTTTTGTGAGAGTCGGTTCAGAATAACCAACCGTGAATTTATCGCTATCTGTGTAAGCAGACAATGTCGTTGCATCAATTAAGTTACCACCGTAAATCAAGTCGATTTCGCCACTTTCCAATGCCATAACACGAGTTTGGCTATCAGGAATCACTTTGACAACGACACGCTCGATTGCTGGCAATTCGCCCCAGTAATCTTCGTTGCGTTCCATGTAAACGTATTCACTTTCCACATACTCACCCATGTAGTAAGTACCTGTACCGATATATTCTGTCACACCATCTCTAGTCGTTCCCATCATATCAATTTCTTCGCCGAACACGCTACCGCTATTTTGAATCATCGTTGCAGGAGCTGCCATACCATAAGGACGAGTCACACCCAATTCTGTCATGAAAGGTGAATATGGTTCAGATAGTGTAATGACAAAAGTCGTTGCATCAGTTGCTTCAAAACCAGAAACCACACGAGCAGATTCCATCCAAACGTGACGATCAATGTTATCCCACAATGCGTTGAAGTTTGCTTCTACAACGTACGCATCAAAGCCTTCTCCATTTGTGAAAGTCACACCTTCACGAATTTGGAATGTATATGTAAGTCCATCTTCTGAAATTTCCCAACTTTCAGCCAAACAAGGCTCAATGCCACTTGGTTCAACAGAAACCAAAGTTTCGTACACCATTTCTTGGAACCACATTTCACCTTGGTACAAATGCGGATTCGGGTCACGGATATCACGGAAGTTGGCAAAAATAAGATCCGTTCTTTTTTCCACCGTGTCATCAGTTGCTGTTTCTGTTGCTTCAGATGAAGATGATTCAGCCGAATCGCTTGTAGCACTTGCACTACTTGTATCAGCTGTACTACTTGCATCAGTTGTTGGTGAAGAACTGCCTCCACAACCAGCCAAAGATGCCATCATAAGTGATGTCACAATGACTGAAGATAATAATTTTTTCATAAAAACCTCCCTAAAATTAATAGTATTCAAACCAGTTAGCGGTGAAAAATTAGTAAATGCTAACTTACGAATTGTATTCTATAATATTATTTTAAGAAAGTCAAATACGAATCTTTTAGTTATATCTATAACTTTAGGTTATATCGATTGTGATAAATTCTCTAAAAAAGATGCTGTTTTTTCTTCTAGTTGCGACAATTTATTTTTGATATACCCTAGCATGACTTTTTTATTCTCGGTATCAATTGTCGCTTTAGATTGAATTGTTTGGCGTTTTGTATCAATTCCTAGATAGCATAAATTCGTTTTTTCAAGCATGATACTCACCAAATGGTCGCTATTGGTCACCACGACATCTTGAAATTTCGAGGTGTTGATTTCATTTAAATTCACGTAGTCGAAGTGATGTTCTACCGAAAAATAATCTCTCAATCCTCTAATATATTGGCAATTCGCCATCTCATCAATGCTGATTGTTTCATCAATTGTATATTTTTCGTGTTGTTTGCCCACGTAAATGCAGAGTTCATTTTCTTTGATCGGAACAAATTCCAAATTATTATGAGATAGTATATGAATGAGCGTATCTTGTTGGTTGGGTGATACATATACGATACCAATTTCAGAAATGCCAGTATTTACGTTATCTATAATGTCTTGGACTGACCCTTCTCTATAATCAATTTCTAGTGAACTTTCACAATCATTATAAAAATCAGTGATAATATTTGAAATCAACAGACTTGGATATGACGATATACGCAAGTGGTTTTTGTTTGTGCTTTCATCTGTCTTCATAATGTCTATTTGTTGTAAAATATTTTTGGCATAGTGATAGATTTTTTCACCCCTTGCAGTGAGTTGCAAACCTTTGCTTGTCCGCAAAAATAACACTTCGTCTAAGTCACTTTCAAGCTTTGCAATGGCCTTGCTAATGGCTGGTTGCGAAACATATAATTTTTCACTTGCCTTATAAAAACTTTTTTCTTCTACTGATGCAACAAAATATTCCAATTGTCGAATTTCCATATCTCCCCACCTTTTATAATATGTATATACTAGAGGTGACCTCCAGAAACCTAAGTACCAAGATTTTCGTAAGCCAGGCTCCAAGGCCAGGCTTCAAGGGATAATTTTTTCGGCATAGTCCTCGAAGCCTAGCTTTCACAAAAAACGTAGGTGATATCAGAAATATCATCAAGGCTTTTGGAGGATTATGACGGAAATAATTAGCCAGAAAGATTGGTACTAGAAGTTTTCGGAGGTTGCCTAGAGTCACAAAAACAACAAAATTCAAATCGTTCTAATATTCATATCATAACAAAATAAGGGGGACAAGTCAAGGAAACCTAAAATGGGTCCAGCTCTAAAAGGTAAACTTTCTTAATATCATGCTACTCGCTAGAAAATCTTTCCTGTTTATAACTTTCTACTTTTTTGGTTAATAAAACTAGGTTATCCACATCGTATAGATACACCGACCCCTTGTTCTACGATATTGTGGATAACTTTTTCTATTTTTCTATTGACAAGCATCACATCCTTTGCTACAATAAATTCAGTTGTTGGACACACTACGTGTTTCCATATGGGCTATATCTTCTCTTGCTAGTTGCTCTGCAAAGCTTGCTAACAAATCGGAAGATATATTTTTTTGTTTCTTTCCTGAATCCGTGAATTTCACAGATGGATAATGGCAATAAATAAAAAATAGTTTTGCAGAGCGTTTATTGTGACAAAATGGTGCTATACCTGGTTATTTATTTCAAAATATCGATTATTACGATACAGATTCCTAAAATTGCCGTCACCAAATAAGCCGCCGATTTTTTGCAGTTATTATTTTTTCCCTTATGCGAATGAAAACTTTCGATAAAGTTCCATAAATGTATATCTCCAAATATTACTACAACCAAGTGCAAGAATCACTTTACCTGCATGTGTGGTGACATGACCAGCAATTAAAATCAGATTGCCAATGACAGTGCGTAAGCGACGACGCTTCACGGGATGTTTTGTCTTTGGGAAATGTATTTGGAGTAGGTGGGGCTGCCTTATTGTCCAGAAATTTAGGTGGTGGAAATCACAACACAGTGAAGAAGATTTCCTCCTTTTGCTTCTGGTCTTGTATCGTAGTAGGAATTGGACTCTCTGCTTTCGTATATCTTGCAGTGGATTCCATCGTCATTATGCTAGGGGCAAGTGGGGAAACGGTCGAAATGGTGGCTTCTTATCTTCGTATTCTAAGTATATCTGGGGTGTTCATTCTCATTTCTAGCTGTTTTTCTGCTCTAGTTCGAGCTGAGGGGAAACCAGAAAAAGCTATGGGTGGCATGCTGATAGGAAACTTAATCAATATCATTTTAGACCCTGTTTTTATTTTAACTTTCGACTTAGGTGTGGAAGGTGCTGCCATTG
>JAWXUZ010000121.1:0-6566 GCA_044425835.1 Bacillota bacterium
TCTCTTATTGTTTTTTTAGTCAACTACATTATACAGGAATTTGTGGGGGAATGCATTATTTTTTTGCAAAAAATAATGCTGAGGTGGTTACCACCCCAACATTTATTATACAACCACTACTTTTTGACCTTCATTTCATTTACTAAATATCTGCTAAATTACAGCTTACGCTTATGAAAATGGATTTTCAGATGGGTATGGCAAAGATTTTGGTTGGTTGTAAGAAATATCTTGGATTCCTAAGAATTTGAATACTTCAAACAACGTTTTGCCATAGTGACCAAAGGCCACTGCCCCATGGTGAGGGTAACATTTTTGAATCAATACATGGCGGTAGAAACGATCCATTTCTGGAATGCCAAATACACCGATTGAGCCAAAGCTTTCTGTTGGCACATCGAGTACTGCCCCTTGTGCCACATACGCTTTGAGTTCCGCTGCCGCTGTGGATTGCAATCTAAAGAAAGTGATATCTCCAGGGATGATGTCGCCTTCCATTGTTCCTCTTGTGATGTCTGGTTCTGGAAGGTCTGGCTCCAAATCACGTTTCATGATGAGTTGGTATGCCATATGTGGATTGACCAAAAGTTCAGGAGCAGTATTTCCACAGTGGAAGCCCATGAACGTTTCGTTCAAGTTGACATTGTATTTGTCTTTGATGGATTTTTGGTAAATGGAATCAGGTACAGTGTTATTGATGTCAAGCAAGGTGACAGGTTTTCCTGAAACGCAAAGACCGATGTATTCAGACAATGCTCCATAAATATCGACTTCACAAGATACAGGAATGCCACGGGCAGTCAATCGACCATTCACAAAACAAGGCACAAATCCAAATTCAGTTTGGAAAGCTGGCCAACATTTTCCCGCAAATGCAATGTATTTGCTAATGCCTTTGTGTTCTTCTGCCCAGTCAAGTAGCGTCAATTCGTATTGTGCCAAACGAGGCAATACACCAGCGTATTGTTTGTCGTCGCCCATTTCCGCTTCCATATTTTTCATAACTTCTGGAATACGAGGGTCGTCTTTGTGTTTATTAAAGGCCACGAGCAAGTCAAGTTCTGAATTTTCTTCGACAGCAACACCCAAATCATACAATGGTTTGATTGGTGCGTTACAAGCCAAGAAATCGTTTGGACGTGGGCCAAAAGTAACGATTTTCAACCCTTTCATACCGACAATTGCAGTCGCAAGTGGCACAAATTCTTTGATTTTTTCTACAATATCAGTTGCTGTTCCCACTGGATATTCTGGAATGTACGCAGTTTTTTTACGCAAATTCAAGTTGTAGCTACAGTTGAGCATACCACAGTACGCATCGCCACGACCATCATGTAAATCGCCATCGCCTTCTGCTGCGGCAACGTACATAATTGGATTTTCATATAAATCTGCAATCATTGTTTCAGGTGTTTCTGGGCCAAAGTTCCCAAGGAAAACGACCAAAGCATTGATGCCTTTTGCTTTCACATCTTCCACAGCTTTTAAAGCATCTTCTTCCGTTTCCACACCGATTGGGCATTCGTACAACTCACTTCCGTACGCTTTGCAAATTGCTGAACGACGACGTTCTGACAGTGCAATTGGGAAACAACCACGAGACACTGCAATGATACCTACTTTCATTTCTGGAATATTTTTCATATTACTTTCCTCCTATTATATATGGTTTTATATGTAGTTAAATTAAATTTGAAATATCGATATTGTCACCTGTCAAGCCGACATAACCGCCCTCTTTTGCTTGGTTTGATTCAGGGTGAGCAATCAACCATTTATTTCTTGCAAAGAGCCATTTATCCTCTTCATTTTTCGGTGTGATTTCAGGTTTTTCTGTATTCGTGCCTTTTGGTAATGTGACAAGCACATGGAACTCCGCCCCATTTTTCGCACTACAAGGAGCAAAATGCAGTGTCGTCGCATAGACATCAATTAGCACACCTTTTGGACATAAAAACGCTTTCACTTTCGCAGTGTCGAGTTTCCCGTCGATGATTTCATCTTGTCTTGCAAGTAGTAAAATGAAATCGTCTGACCCGAAATTCAGTTCACTATCTCTGTGATATTCTAAACAATTGAGTTTCGTATTGTGACCGTTGCACCAACCCATCTGGATTGGCATACCGCCGTAGTAATTGTCTGCCAACTCTTTCGCAATTGGCAACGCTTCAATGAGCGGTTCACTTGGTACATAAGCAACCGCCTCTGGACAGGGGATTTTTGACAGCACATCTTGCAATGCTGTCGTGTCATACCCCTCAATGATTTTTCCATACGGTAAAAATTCTGGATCTTTTACAGAATAAATTTTCATGAAATGAGTCCTCCTTTTTCTAGTTTATAGTTTGGCGAGTGCATGGTACGTGTCTTTGAGTGCTGGATAGATTCCTTGGTACACTTCATAGAATTTCATATATTCTTTCGTGTTTTCAGAAATTGGCGGTTGTGCCTCGTTGTAAGCCATTACCTCTTTGCAACCCTCTGCAACAGATTTATAAATCCCTGCACCGACTCCGGCAAGAATTGCCACACCGAGTGCTGGACCTTCGTCATTGACCGCTGTCATAACAGGACAGTCAAACAAATCCGCCATCATTTGTCGCCATAGTGGACTTTTGCCACCGCCACCGCAAGCAAGCATTGTTTTTGGTGCCACTTTCATTTCATCTAGCACATCAAGGCAATGTTTTTGTGAGTAGATGACACCTTCCATCACCGAACGAATGATGTCTGATTTCGTATGGATTGCCGACAAACCAACGAATCCCCCTCTTGCATCTGAATCTAAAATCGGGCTACGCTCTCCCATGAGATACGGTGTGTAAATCAAACGATTCGATCCAATCGGAGACTGTTCTGCCAAATCACACATCACAACGTATGGATCGACACCTTTCGATTTTGCTGTTGCACATTCAGTGTCACAAAGTGTATCTCTAAGCCATTTCAACGATAGCCCCGCTGCCAAAGTACAACTCATTACAGTATATGCATTCGGTACAGCGGCACAGAACGTATGCACACGGCCTTTCGGGTCAATCGTCACACGATCAGAATGAGCAAACACGACACCCGAAGTACCGATTGTCGTAAACGCATTGCCTTCTTCCACAACACCCATGCCGACTGCTGCTGCTGCATTATCTCCAGCTCCACCGACAACGATTGTACCTTCTGCAAGTCCAGTGAGTTTTGCAGCTTCCGCTGTCACTTTGCCAATAACGTCACAGCTTTCATGTACTTTTGCAAAAAGTGATTTATCTAAATTGAGTTTGTCGATGATTTCATCTGACCAATCTCTCGTTTGCATGTCGAGTAAATTCATACCAGAAGCATCAGAAACTTCCGTCGCATACACTCCAGTCAAGCAATATCTCACATAATCTTTCGGAAGTAATACGTGTTTTGCTTTTTTGAAAATGTCAGGTTCGTTATTTCTCACCCACAAAATTTTACCGGCAGTAAAGCCTGTCAAAGCAGGATTCGCAGTGATTTCAATTAAGCGATCGGCTCCGATTTTGTTTGTGATTTCCTCACATTCTTTGCCTGTACGACCATCGCACCAGATGATGCTATTTCGTAGCACTTCGCCATTTTCATCGAGTAGCACAAGACCATGCATTTGCCCTGAAATCCCAACACCAACGACATCACTTGGAGTGACTTTCCCATCTTTTAATACAGTCGCAATCGTTTGTTTTGCTGCATTCCACCAGTCGAGTGGGTCTTGTTCTGCCCAACCATTTTGCGGTTGGTGCATTGGATATTCGACTGTGCTACTTGCGACTGGTTTTCCTTTTGTATCGAATAAAACTGTTTTTGTGCCAGAAGTACCTAAATCAATTCCTAGTAAATAATTCATTTTTTCCTCCTTAATTTCTCTTTTCGACGACATTTCTATCACTAAACTGATTCTATAAACGCTGTAATCAAATGCAATGCCACACCCGTACAAGCGGCTTTTGTGCGATGCTTTGCCAGTTGTAAATACGTGCCTGTTTCTGTAATTGGCAAACGTTCTGCCAAGCGTTTTCTCAACCCCTCCATATGGGGTTCAAGGTGTTGTGCGAGCATTCCACCAATGATGATGTCACTATTTAACATCTGCCGAATTAAGGCAATGCCATCGGCTAGATGGTCTAAATACACTTCTAAAATTTGTATGTACGTCTCATTTTTTTCTGCCACACCCTCGAAAAATTCTTCTAGTGTAATGTCCAAATCGTCTGAAAGGCGATCCGTGGAACAATACGCCTCCAAGCAACCCAAAAGTCCGCAATTGCAAAGTTTTCCTCTTGGCTGTACGCACATATGTCCAAATTCTGCACTGCGGTTATTTTCCCCACGGTACGTCTGTCCGTCAATCAAAATACTGCCCCCGACCCCTCTTTCTATGAAAAGGTACGCAACGTGATATTTCGTTTTTTCGGAGTGCCACTCTGCATACGCTCCAGCACTGGCATCATTTTCCATCAATACACGATATGGAAATTGTGTTTCATCGATTTTCATGACCGTCAGATTTTCTTTTTCGAGCGTAGGTGCAAATTCGATGTACCCCTCTTGGTTGATGATTCCAGGAACCGTCAACCCCACCCCGATGATTTTTTCAACTTCTAGTTGATATGTAGCAATGAAATTTTCTAAAATCACCAACAAGTCTTTTGTGATATTTTTCTCTTCCAAAAAACAAAAAGGTATTTTCTCAAAGGCAATTTCTTCCCCACGTAAATTGAGAGCAATCAATCTTGCATGGCGATACGATAGAGAAATCCCAATAGAAATTTTTGCATTTTCATTGATGATGATGCCTTTGGGTTTTCGTCCACCGCTCGAACTCAACGGTTTCGTATAGACCACCAAAGTTTCAGCGATGAGTTCGACAAGGTTTTGTGTCACCGTTGGCATACTCAAATGCAAATTTTCTGCAATTTCTTGTTTCGTCACTTCATGCGTTTGATCCGATAAAAATTTCACAAGGCGGTTGCGATTATTTTTTCGTAGAACGGTCGTATTGGATATCATTGCAACGTTCATAGCATCACCTCTCACGAATTATTTTTACCTACCTAGAAACTTTTGTAAAAGTCCTTTGCAAATGTTTCATACTCAAATTCTAACACAGAAAGAAATACTTGGCAATAGATTTTCCAAAATAATTCTTACAAAATTCAAGCTCGTTTTTTGTGAAAATTTACTATATAAAAAAGAATTTGTAGAAATTATTGTGATATATGCATATTGTTATACGTAAAATTATGTTTCAAAAACTACTTTATAAAAAATAACTGAGAATTGTGAAGAATGTGTGAATTATCCTTGACATACACTCTTTATAAGTCGTATACTATAGTAATTAAAGATAGTATTGAGGTACCAATTAAATATTGCCAAATTGAAGCAGTCTCATGAACGGGCGACCACAGGTCGCCCCTACAAAAAGCCTGAAATATCAAGGTATAGGGGCATACCTTGGGTCGCTCGTCAAGAATTCTAACACCTTATTTTTGGCGATGTTTCATTAGCGGATCAATAATTAAAGATGAACTGATTATTCTCTACATAAATCTGGAGGTCATTATGCAAAATTTTCATTGCAACAAAGAATGGTTGATTCGATTGACTTTGCTATTTTTAGGGCTAGTCATTGCCCATTTGGGTGTGACGATGTTCATTGTGGCAGAACTTGGCACCGATTGCTTTACCATACTTGTGCAAGGCATTGCAAACGTCGTTGGTTTGTCGATTGGCACTGTCCATGTCATCATGCTCTGCCTCTTGACGGTGGTCATGCTCGTGACGACAAAAGGCTACATCAAAGCTGGGAGTGTCGTCTGTGCAGTTTGCGGTGGTTGGATTATTGATTTTTTTCTATGGATCAATAACGGAATGATTTCTGTGGAATCGAGTTTTTTGATTCGGCTCGTTGTTTTGCTCCTTGGCATTGTCATATTGAGTCTCGGTATGTCTTTGGTCATCAAAAGCGATGCCGGCACTGGGCCCAATGATTTGATTGCCGTCATTTTAACTGATAAACTAAAAAAGTTTCAATTCAGATGGGTTCGTCTGACTTGTGACGTTACATTTCTTTGTATCGGTGTTTTGCTCGGCGGTGTGTTTGGTATAGGAACTGCATTTGCCGCCATCATGATTGGCCCTTGTGTCCAGTATTTCTTCCCAAAAAGCGAACGGTTTGTCAACTATATTTTAAGACCGTGAGACTCTGTCTCAAACTCTGCCACCAAACACCTTTGAAAAAGTTGAAGCTAGGCTTTGAGAGAGCAAAACTTTAATTTTGCTAACCTTAGATATGTATAGTTTTGATAATATTAAATTAGAAGATTCATATTAATATATCCCCTACATAAAAATAACCTCATGGAGTTCAAAGTGTCTATTGACTCATTTGAACCCACGAGGTTTTTATTTTCTTGACTTTAACTTTTATTTCGACTCAACTATAGCGACTTAACTTTTATTTGTCTGTATAGTGTAGAGATAAAATTTCGTTATTCAAGGAAGAGGAGTCGAGTCGTAGCCAAAGCTACGGCGAGCGACGATGACGC
>JAWXUZ010000122.1:0-6554 GCA_044425835.1 Bacillota bacterium
TCTTCCGAGCTCTGTGGTCGCCCGAAAGCACCATCAGACGACATTGCAAATTAATGAAAATCCGACTCCTAGGGGGGCGGGCGACCACAGGTCGCCCCTACAAAAGACTACAAAATTAGTAGTCCCCGAAAAAACCGTAAATTCAAGGCTAATTTTTTTATTATCTGAAATTCCTTATGAATTACACATCTCTCTGTTATTTTATTTAATGAAATGGCAAATAAGAACAGATAAAATGTTGAATAGATTGGAGATAAGTATGAAAAAAAGACTTGCAATTTTAATGGCTACAACAATGATGATTTCAGGAAGTGTACTTGCTTATGCAGATACAGCCCCTACTGGACAAATGCCACCGATGGGTGAGGGCATGGAAGGACAAATGCCACCGATGGGTGAGGGTATGGAAGGCATGGAGCGTCCAGAAATGGGCGAAGGCATGGAACGTCCAGAAATGGGCGAAGGTATGGAAGGCATGGAACGTCCAGAAATGGGCGAGGGCATGCAAGGACAAATGCCCGAAGCGGAAGTCAATCCAGCAACGGCAACTGCGACACCATCGAATATGAATTTGCTCGTCAATGGTTCTGCTGTGGCTGTCGATGCGTATATGATCAATGGCAATAACTACATCAAATTGCGTGACCTTGCGTATATGATTAACAATACAACGAAAAATTTCGCTGTTGGCTGGAATGCTGAAGCCAATGCAATTGAGTTGACTTCAAATGCAGTGTATGAAGTCGCTGGTGGAGAAATGACACTCGGTACTGGTGCGGCAAAAACTGCCAACTTGAGCCAATCTACAATTTACGTAGACGGTAGAATTGTGCCACTCGTGGCATATACCATCGAAGGAAGCAACTACTTCAAATTGCGTGATGTGATGGAAGTATTCAATGTGTATGTGGGTTGGGACGCTGACACTTCTACAGTGACACTCGATACATCAATGGATTCTGAAACGACAAGTACGTTGATGACACCGCCAATGGGCGAAGGCATGGAAGGCGGAATGCCACCAATGGGCGAAGGCATGGAAGGCGGAATGCCACCAATGGGCGAAGGTATGGAAGGCGAAAGACCACCGCTTGATGAGGGGATGTTGCCTGAAGAGTTGGCAGATGAATTGGTTACTGACGAAGAAGTGACTGATGAAGCGGAAGACGAAGAAGCGGAAGCTGACGACGACGAAGAAACTGAAGAATAATGCAGTGGAAATGAAATAGTGAAATCAAAAAAGAGTGGGGCGAAAAATGTCCTGCTCCTTTTTTGATTGGGATTGCGGTACCAATTAAATATTGCCAAAATTATCGTTTTATCGAGAACGGGCGACCACAGGTCGCCCCTACACAAAAACTCTATACAAAAACTCTACACAAAAACCGCCTCTAGCCATAATTCCACGACTATAGGCGGTTGCCATTTTATATTATTTTTGTTTCTCAAGTACTTTTTTACCGAACGCTTGTCCAAACTCAAATGCAGCTTGCAACTGGTCATCTGATGGTTTGAATTTGACTTTGAAACCGTCTACTACGTCGAATTTCAACTGTTTCATTCGTTCAGTCAACATTGGCACAGCTTCGCCACTCCAACCAAAACTACCAAACGCTCCACCTGGTTTTCCTTGGCAATGCACTGGAAAAAGTGAAATTGTCAAATTCCAAATTGGTGTCAAAGCATCATTTAAAATCGTTGGCGATCCCAAAAGTACACCGTCAGCTGCAATGGTTTTGCCAAGCACTGTGTCGTAATCCTCAGTCACAAGGTCGAACGTTTCTGCCTTGATTGTACCGACAGAGCTGATACCTTCAGCGATTTTTTCTGCAAGCTCACCAGTATAACCATACGCACTTACGTAAGGAATGGCAACGGTTGGCACTTCATTTTTTGTCGCAGGTGTACACCATTCTTTGTATGTCGCAACGAGTGAATCGATATCTGCATCAAGTACTGGACCGTGTCCTGTACAAATCATATCGATGTCGAGGGAATCGACAACTTTGAGTGCATTTGCCATGAATGGGTTTGCAAATGGTCCTAAAATATTGTCGAAGTAGTATTTCGTTGCACGCATGTAGCCTTCTTGGTCAGTCACTGTACTTTTCAAAATGCCATCGTGTGCGTAGTGAGAACCGAAAGAATCGCAAGTCACGAGCGTTTTGTTTTCGACGATGTAAGTATACATACTATCTGGCCAATGTAAATTTGGCAAGCTATAGAAACGAAGTGTTTTGTTGCCAATTTCCATTTCTTGTGCATTTTTCACTGGAACTGCATTGAATGGTTTGTTTACGATTTCTTTCAAAAATCCGATTGCCACTGGCGTTGCAATGACTTGTACTTCTGGGCATTTTTCGATGATCATTGCAAGACTTCCAGCGTGGTCTGGCTCTGTATGATTGACGACTACGTAGTCGATTTTTTTGTCGCTCCCCATCAATTCAGTGAGTGCATCTTCGTAATCTTTTGAGAATTTTGCTTTTGCTGTTTCAAATAGAACTGTTTTGTCGCCACAATTGAGGACGTAGGAATTGTATGTTGTACCAAATTCTGTGTGCATGATGATGTCAAACACTCTTAATTCTTTGTCTAAAATCCCTGCCCAGTGTAAGTCATCTTGTAATTTTAAAGTTTTGATAGTACCCATTTTTTTAGATCCTCCTTTTTGATAGTATTTATCCTATAGTTTATAATATTTTTGAATGTGTAATAACAACGGAAATACCGCACCATATAAATATGATGCGGCAAACCTGAGTATATTGAGTTGATCTTGATCTGTTTTATATTAGTGTCTTGCTTTTCTTGGGTGTTCAATTTGAGCTTGGGCAGCAGCAAGTCTAGCAATTGGCACACGGAATGGAGAACAAGAAACGTAATCCAAACCAATCATGTGACAGAATTCGATAGAGTAAGGATCTCCACCGTGTTCCCCACAGATACCCAAATGGATATCGGAACGTACTGGCAATGCTTTTTCGATTGCAATTTTCATCAATTCACCAACACCAGATCTGTCAAGACGAGCTGTAGGGTCAACTTCGTAAATTGTGTTATCGATATAGTCGTTCAAAATTCTACCAGCGTCATCACGAGACAAACCGAAAGTCATTTGAGTCAAATCGTTTGTACCGAATGAGAAAAATTCAGCTTCTTTTGCTACTTCATTTGCAGTCAAAGCAGCTCTTGGAATTTCAATCATTGTACCAACGAGGAATTTCAAAGTTTTGCCTTTTTCTTTCATTACAGCTTCAGCTGTTTCAACTACGATGTTTCTTACGAAACGAAGTTCTTTCACTTCACCAACGAGTGGCACCATGATTTCAGGTACGATGTTGATGTTTTCTTCTTGAGATACTTCGATTGCAGCTTCGATGATTGCTGTTGCTTGCATTTTTGCAATTTCAGGGTAGCTGACTGCCAAACGACAACCTCTATGACCCATCATTGGATTGAGTTCGTGCAAGGAAAGAGCTTTTTCTTTGAGTTCCGCAACAGTTTTTCCTGTTTCTTTTGCAAGAGCTGCGAACTCTTCATCTGTATTTGGCATAAATTCATGAAGTGGAGGATCCAAAAGACGAATTGTAACTGGTCTTTCTTTCATTGCTTTGTAGATTCCTTTGAAATCTTCTTTTTGGAATGGTTCGATTCCAGCAAGAGCAGCTTCTCTTTCTTCTACAGTTTCAGCAAGAATCATTTTTCTGAATTTCATGATTCTATCGCTTTCAAAGAACATATGCTCAGTACGAGTCAAGCCGATGCCTTCTGCCCCAAATTCAAGTGCTTTTTCAGCATCGTGAGGTGCATCTGCATTTGTTCTTACTTTGAGTGAACGCACATCATCAGCCCAAGCCATGAATTCAGCGAAGTCACCACTGATTTCAGGGTCTACAGTTGGGATGTCTTCTCCGTAAATGTTACCAGTAGAACCGTCAAGAGAGATGTAATCTCCTTCTTTGAAAGTTTTGCCATCAAGAGTGAATTGTTTGTCGTGGTCGTTCATTTTGATTTCTTCACAACCAGATACACAACAAGTACCCATACCACGAGCCACAACAGCAGCGTGAGATGTCATACCACCACGTACAGTCAAGATCCCTTGTGCAGCAGCCATACCTTCGATGTCTTCAGGTGAAGTTTCCAAACGAACAAGGATGACTCTTTCGCCTGCTTCGCCATGTGTTTTTGCATCTTCAGCATTGAAGTAAACACGACCCGCAGCAGCACCAGGAGACGCAGGCAAACCTTTGCCGATTGGTTTTGCAGCGTTGAGTGCTTTTTGGTCAAATGCTGGGTGAAGGATTTGGTCAAGTTGACGAGGGTCTACTTTAAGAAGAGCTTCTTCTTTTGTGATCATGCCTTCTGCTACGAGATCAACTGCAATTTTAAGAGCAGCGTTGATGGTTCTTTTCCCGTTTCTAGTTTGAAGGAAGTAAAGTTTTCCTTCTTGCACAGTAAATTCCATATCTTGCATGTCTTTGTAATGTTTTTCCAATTTGTCACAAATCGCCATAAATTCTTTGTAAACTGCAGGCATATCTTGTTCTAATTGAGCGATTGGGTTTGGTGTACGTACCCCTGCAACAACGTCTTCGCCTTGTGCATTTACAAGGTATTCGCCGAGCATTTTGTTTTCGCCAGTTGCTGCATTTCTTGTGAAAGCAACACCAGTACCAGATGTATCACCCATGTTACCAAATACCATGATTTGGATATTGACAGCAGTACCCCATTCGTAAGGGATATCATTCATACGTCTGTAAACGAATGCACGAGGATTTTCCCAACTTCTAAATACAGCCATAGCGGATTCAAGCAATTGTTTTCTTGGGTCTTGAGGGAAATCAACGCCTTGGTCTTCTTTATAGATGGCTTTGAATTGGTCTGCAACTTCTTTCAATTGTTCGCCTGTGAGTTCAGTATCGAATTTGATGCCTTTTGCTTCTTTGTATTCGTCAAATTTTCTTTCAAATTTATGTTTTGCAACACCGATTACAACGTCAGAGAACATCATGATGAAACGTCTGTAAGAATCGTAAGCAAATCTAGCGTTTCCAGTTTTTTTCGCCAAACCTTCAACGGAGATATCGTTCAAACCAAGGTTGAGAACAGTGTCCATCATACCAGGCATAGATGCTCTTGCACCAGAACGTACAGAAACCAAAAGTGGATCTGCTTCGTCGCCTAATTTTTTACCTTCGATTTTTTCCAATTCTTCGATTGCTTTGTTGATTTGAGCAACCATATCATCGCTTAATTTTTTACCACCAGAATTGTACTCAGTACAAGCTTCTGTTGTGATTGTAAACCCTTGTGGAATTGGAAGACCAAGAGAAGTCATCTCTGCAAGGTTGGCACCTTTGCCACCCAAAAGGTTTTTCATTGATGCGTCGCCTTCGCTAAACATATAAACATACTTTTTACTCATTTGCTTTTACCTCCTAAAAGTGTTTTTTTTACGTGGATTTGATGCACAAAACGTATTTTTGCACACCTTAGTTAGATTATACCATTATTTTTGTAGAATCACAATGTGTATTTTTCGGAAAAGTCAATTTCTATATAAATTATATAAAACGTAGATTTTAATTATCAAAATGAACAATATCAATAATGTAGAGTTGTAACACAGGGTGGTATTTGGTATGCTTGTACAAAACAATCCGAACAAATCGTGCAATATACACAAAGGGAAGCGTTTGCGAGGGGAAATGGGCTTGTGGTGGAGCAGAACAGAGACCTTCCAAAATTCGACAAACCTTATATATAATAGGTAGAAACTGATGATTTTTATTAGCTTCATGGTGAATAGCGTCTATAAATCGGGATTTTTGCCGTGAAATCAAAAAAAATAAAAAAAGTTGAAAAAAGTATTGACAAAGTTCAAAAAGCGTGTATAATAGAAAGAGTCGCTAGCAAAATTAGCGGATTCACTAAAGAGTAAGGCGTTCATTTTTTGAAAACAGATATTTTATACACTATGAATTTTTTGAGTAAAAGCAGTGAAAAAAATAATTTCAAAAAAAATGAAAAAAATACAAAAAAAGTATTGACAAGCCATATTTGATGTGATAAGATAATACATGTCGACGAGATAAGTTATTATAACAAAGAAACAATGACAAATTGATTCTTTCATAACAATTTCGTCACAAGTAACAAAAAAATATGGTAACAAATTGATCCTTGAAAACTAAATAGTAGGTATACAAACATACAACCCATAGTCAAGAAAATAGTGTTGAAATAATACACTTTAAAAGACAAAAAGAGTTGCTAGTACTCTTTCAAATAAAAACTAGAGGAATAGCCAGATTTGAGACTGGTTAGGTTTTAAACTTTAAAGCAATTTGAAGTTACTTCTTTCCTTAAAGGCAATTAAAGGTTTTCCTTTTTGTTTCTTTTTGGAAAAAGAAAATTTAAATTAAAGAGTTTGATCCTGGCTCAGGATGAACGCTGGCGGCGTGCTTAACACATGCAAGTCGAGCGGAGCCTATACTTCGGTAGAAAGCTTAGCGGCGGACGGGTGAGTAACGCGTGGGTAACCT
>JAWXUZ010000022.1:0-32598 GCA_044425835.1 Bacillota bacterium
ATATCATGTTGGCTGATTATTTCTATATATTTTTTAAAAATAATTTGGAGTGATTTCAAGGTTTGCCATGCTTTGAAATCCGCTAAATAACAATGTTTATTTAGTTTTGCACATGGCTAATTCTCAATAAAAAAGTGGTGATGTTTTTTGCTCTGCATCAAAAATACAATTATATGTAGTTTTAGTATTGAAATCAATAAATAAATATGATATACTTAGATAAAATAAAGAAATATATTGATTTAAATATGAGGTGTGAAATGTCTGTAAGCTATAAAAAATTATGGAAACTATTAATAGATAGAGATATGAAAAAGAAAGATCTAAAAAAATGTGCTAATTTAAGTCCTACTATTATTGCCAAGCTCGGTAAAAATGAAAATGTTAGTATGGATGTTTTGATTAGAATATGCACTGCATTCCAATGTGATATATCTGACATTATGGAAATCATTCCTGATAAGAGTTAGTAGACACACAGATGTGAATCAAAGGAGAACAACATGAAAACGAATAACTTAACATATATTAGTCTTTTTAGTAGTGCAGGTGTCGGATGTTATGGATTTAAATCTGAGGGATTTGAATGTGTAGCAACTAATGAATTAATTCAAAGACGATTAGATATTCAACGCTTTAATAATAAATGTAAATATGAAAGTGGTTATATTTGTGGAGATATCTCGACTGATGAAACTAAATCTGCTTTGACCGCAGAAATCGAAATGTGGAAAAAAAAAGAAAAACTGAATCGTATTGATGTGGTTATTGCAACTCCCCCTTGCCAAGGGATGTCCGTTGCAAATCATAAAAAAGCAGATAATGAGATTATTAGAAATTCTTTGGTCATTGAATCCATCAAACTAATTAAAGAAATTAAGCCAAGATTTTTTATATTTGAAAACGTTGCCGCATTTATGAAAACCACTTGCACTGATGTTGATAACATAGATAAAAGTATTGCAGATGCCATTCAAAATAACTTAGGTGGAATCTACTCTTACATTTCAAAAATCATAAATTTCAAAGAACATGGGGCTTGCTCAAGTAGACAAAGGACATTGGTTATTGGTGTTTTAAATGAGTTGGCGGATGACATATCTCCATATGAGTTATATCCATCATTGGAAAAAGAAAAGACACTAAGGGAAGTCATTGGTCACCTAAAATCGCTTAAAACTTTCGGAGAAATCGATTCAAGTGATATCTATCATGCGTTCAGAGTCTATCCAGATCACATGAGAGATTGGATTCGTGATTTAAAAGAAGGGCAGTCTGCATTTGAAAATGAAGATGATAATAAAAAACCGCACCAAGTAAAAGATGGGAAAATTGTCATTAACCAACAAAAAAATGGTGATAAATATAAGCGTCAATATTGGGATAAGGTTGGTCCGTGTATCCATACTCGAAATGATCAGCTTGCCAGCCAAAACACAGTGCATCCTATGGATGACCGTGTTTTTAGTATCAGAGAATTGATGTGCATGATGACTGTACCTCCATCTTTCAAATGGGTAACTCACAATGTAGCGTACTTGAATAGCTTGCCATTCACTGATAAGCAGAAGTTTTTGAAAAAAGAAGAAATTAAGATAAGACAATCTCTCGGTGAAGCTGTTCCTACTGTGATTTTCCAAGAAGTTGCTAAAAAAATCAGTTTTTTTTTAGGGTGCAACAGGCTCAGAACATCGGAAGTAAATAAAGTTGTATCTGAAAATGATTTCTCTAATATAGATACATTAATCAACTTTATAGAAAGCAACCCTATGAATTTATCGGTAGCCACACTTGGTAAAATTGCAGAGTTATCCAATACATCAAGAACAGACCATGCAGCATTTTTTACTAGTAAAGCTTTAATTACAGAAATGTTGAAAAATCTACCAATTACTGATAAAGATACAATCAGAATTTTAGAGCCATCTGTTGGCGTAGGAAACTTTGTTCCCTTAATAGTGCAGAAGTTTGAGGGCAAAGATATTACACTTGATGTTGTAGATATTGATGGTGATAGTATAAGTATTTTAAAGGCTTTAATTCGTAAATATAAAATTGACCAAAGAGTTGAAATAAATTATATTTGTGATGATTTTCTCTTACATGAATTCGATAATGAATATGATTATATAATAGGAAATCCCCCTTTCTATAAAATGAAAAGTAAAGACTCTTTGTTATCAATGTATAAAAAAAGAGCCATCAACAAAAACACTACAAATATCTGTTCATTTTTCTTAGATAAAGCAAGTCAATTAAGTGATTGCATTTCACTTGTATTTCCTAAGTTTATACTAAATACTCCAGAGTTTCAAGACTCAAGAAATTACCTTGCTAAAAAATCTGTTGATTGTATCATTGACTTTGGAGAAAAAGGTTTTCCTGGTGTATTAGTAGAAACAATTGCTCTGATATTTCGTAATGACACTAAATTAAAACAAACCAAAGTAATTTCTTATACCCACAATATATCTTTGATGCAAGACCGAGAATATATATTTGACAACAAATTACCTTATTGGATAATTTATAGAAACTCTCTTTTTGATGCTGTTTCAAAAAAGTTAGATTTTAGTGTTTTCACAGTATTTAGAGATAGGCAAATCGTCAACAAATATTTATCTAGTAACGGAGATATTAGAGTTTTAAAGTCTAGAAATATAAATGATGCAGGTACAGATATTGTAAATATAGATGGTTATGATTCGTATATTAGTGTAGAAATTGCACCTAAAATATCAGTTTCTTATTATCTCAATGATGACACTGTTTTTTTAACACCTAATATGACATACAAACCGAGAGTAATCAAAAAACCAAAAGGTGTATTGGTCAATGGGTCGGTGGCAATCTTAATTCCTAAGGATAACATTTACCCTACTCCAGAACAATTGCTATATTTTTCATCTGACGAGTATAGAAGATTTTATCAGATAGCAAGGAATTATCAAACAAGATCGTTAAATGTAGATGCTTGCTCCGTGTTTTTCTACGGACTATTACGACAAGACAATAAGGAGCAACCTATAATAGAAAATCTTTCTATCAACAAACATAATTCTCAATTGTCCCTATTTGAATCAGAGGAGGACATATGCTAACACAACAAACTATAATAGATTTCTGCAATAGTCATAATTATGATATACGCATCAGTGGTAATGGCAGATGGATAGATCAAAAGTGTGCTGCTGATGTTGTCACAGTAATTGCTGATTGTATCTATAATTATGAACTAGAAAAACCAAGTAGCATATTCACAGCACCTGATATTTGGCATTACACATATGCAGTAGAAAATGTAGAAGTGATTTTTAAAAAGCCTGATGTAGAAAGTGATGCCGCTAGAAATGAATATGATAAATTTTTTCAGCAACCGATGGAAATGCTTGCGAATGCAGGAGTATTGACTAAAATCAAAAAAGGAGCTCGTAATTTCTATCAAGTTGCAAATCAAGATGTTTTAGAATATATCGCACTTAGGGAAAAGAATGCACTATTTTTCTTGAAAACGTATATTGAAAAAGTATTAACTGATAGTAGTTTAACGGGGGTGTTTCATGATTTCTTTCATATTCAAACCAAAGAAAATTATGAAACTATGAAAAAATCCTTTTCTGATTTTACTATTAAACATACTAAAATCAATGGTGAATTAGAATGCAATCGTATTTTTACCAAAGTGTTGAATCCTTTGGCATATTTTCAAAATGCCTTAGGAACTGAAAAAGGAAGATTGTCTAAACATAAAATCACCTATGATATGCTAATGTATAATAGAAATAATTTTAGAGATATTTACTCTGATAAACCGAAAGGAGTTACACGTAAAGAATATGCTACTGCACATCCTGTACAAACTAATGATGCATATTATCGTTATCAATCAATAAAAGCAAAGAAATTTCTTAAATTGTTCAACGAGGAGCATAGGAATGGCAAAACAGAACATATTGAGGAAAGACACTTGCTTGACCATGCGACACATATACATCATATATTCCCAGAAGCTGACCATCCCGAAATTTGTTTTTACTTAGAAAACCTTATTGCCTTAACTCCGACGCAACATTTAAATTATGCCCATCCAAATGGGAGAACTCAAGAAATCAATGAACAATATCAGCATTTATTGTTGCTATCGAAAGCTGATAGAATTCATGAAAATTTAACGAGTGTTGCAGCTGAACATATTTACGATTTTACCAATTTTTTATTTGTATTGAATGTCGGATTTGATAACGATGATGTATTGAATATTTCAGATCTGGATTTTTCAAGTGTAGTCAATGCGATTAATCTGCATTATGTAGCATAGAGGGATATCATTGTAAATATATTTATTATATGATAAATACAGGGGGTATGAGAATGGCAAAAAATAGTCGTGCTAATGCTGTTATATTTGGTTTTGATTTTCAAGTTAATGCTGCTATTGTTCTCATGCTTGAACATATTGAAGATTTAAAATCACTTCGTTTAGAGGGGAATTATGAAGATATTGAAATTGAATTAGAAAACAACAAATACATACTTGCACAGGCTAAATCTGTAGAAAAAGCAAGTTCAGATTTTCGTAATGTCAAAAAGAATTTGAAAAAATCATTAAACACGTTGTCTAATGGAGCTAAAAAAATAGATGTACAAAGTCTTATTATGATAACGAATTCACCGAACCCTTTGAATGATGCATCTACATCAAATATTTTTATTGGAGAAGCTCATCGTGATTTTGATTCTTTACCGCCATCTGCAAAACAAATCATAAATGAATATGTTAGTGAAATTAGTCAACCGTTAGATTTAAATAAATTTATGATTCAAGTACTACCATTTGAAACAGATAATGATTTAGAAAGATATAAAATAGTCAGAAAATGCATAGATGATTTTATAGGCAATCTAAGTTTAAGTATTCCTGGTTTAGGAAATAAATTAATGAATTTATGGCATGAAGATATATTTATCAATGGTACGAAAAGAGATGCCGAGATTAAGCTTAAAAAATCTGATATTATATGGCCTGTAATGGTAATTGCAACTGATGTAGACCGATGTGATGAGGCCATATTTAATAGATTTGATCCAAGTGCATATGACGAAATAATCCATCAATATAAGGCAATTATAGATTCTCGTTGTGAAAAATGTGAATTTTTTACAAAAGTACTAAGCGACTATACCATCTATGATTGCAATAAAAATCAATCAGAGAAACCAATCATGTTTGCATTAGAAAAATGGAGTTCTTATGTAAGTGAATTCCAAATTGAAACTATTGAAGATGAAATTTTAAAAGGTTTGATTCAGATAATATTATATACTATTGTAAGAAATAGAATTACAATTGATCGAATTAAGAAAGGGGTGAATTTATGATATTTAAATCTATCCATCTTAAAGAAGGTTTTTTTGAACGTTACATCAATTTTACAAGTGGTGTTAATTTAATTTATAGCGAAAATAATAGTAGTGGAAAAACAACTTTAGTCAGATTTATACTTTATGCACTCGGTTATAATATACCCAATACACGAAAAATCAAATTCAGTGATTGTGAAGTAACACTAAAACTTTCATGTAAAACTGTTGGAGAAGTTATACTTTCACGTAATACCGATATATTTATAGAAGCCACTATTAACGATATTAAGCAAACATTTATATTGCCTGATCAAAAAAATGATTTACATCAAATTTTATTTGGAACATCAAATTCTGACATCCTTGGTAATCTGTTAGGTGCATTTTATCTAGATCAAGAAAAAGGATGGACTTTACTTAACCGCGGTACTGTAGTTGGAAGTATTCATTTTAATATTGAAGAATTAATCCGAGGGCTATCAGGTAGAGATTGTTCTAAACTAGTCGAAAAAGAAAACCAACTTTCAAGAGATATAGAAAAATATAAACATATGATTAGTATTGCTAAATATCGGGAAAGTGTATTAAGTGAAACTGGTACACTAGTTGTTGATTCTTATGAAGACGAAGCCAATACCATTCAAAATCAGTTAATTATGCAGAAAAATAGTTTGAGTGCTGAATTGAAGCGTATTGATCGCACATTATCAGATAATAAACGTTTCAAAAAATTTGTAGCAGAGATGAAATTATGTGTCGAAAGCCCTAACGGTTTAGTTTTTGCTGTTACTGAAAGTAATATCGTGGGGTTAACTGATTCTATTAACTGTTTAACCGCAAAAAGAAAGATGGTTTCTACTGACTTAGGAAATATTATGAAACAACTAGAAAGAGCTTATAAAGAACAAAAAAACGAGGATAAACAATTAGCTTTTTTTGAAATAGCTTCTCAAATTGAAATTTTCGATCAAAAAATATCAAACTTATCTCTAAATCAAAATGCAATAAACAAAGAGCTTATTCGATTAAAGAAAGAAAGAAAATTCATTCAAGAGGAAATAACCAAGCAAACAAAAATAAACAATTCTGTTGCGTCAGATATTTCCAGAATTATGATTAAATATTTAGAAGAATTAGGATTAGGAGATAAAGAGTCAATTCAAGCAAAATACCTTTTCACCAAAAACCTTAAGGAGCTTTCTGGAGCAATACTGCATAAAACAGTATTTGCATTTAGATTAGCGTACATTATTGCAATTGAAAAAACATTGGAAATCAAATTACCGATTATACTTGATTCGCCTAGCGGAAAAGAGGTGGATATGGAAAATATTAGTATAATGATGAACTTGTTGAAACGTGATTTTGTAGATAATCAATTAGTTATTGCTTCAATATTTAATTATGATTTCAAAGAAATAAATCGTATAGAAATCAAAAATCGTTTGATAGATTCAGAAATTAATATATTATGAAAGAAGCTGAATACTAATCCACAGCACCTAAAAAATATTACAACTTTTTTTGTATGTTCTTGGAAAGGAACATTACAAACTACTACTTTTATATTACATGAGGAGGTGAAAGTTTATGTCACAATTAATATACGGTAAAAATGGACAGGTTTGGTTTAATACAGAAGCTGAGAAGCAAGAGGCTATCAACTACATTTTGACTTCTTCAAATGTAGATTTTAGGGTTCATGAAGATAATCAAAATCAAGGTGCATGGGCTCCAGAGGAAAGAATACATTTTTATAATGAAAAAGGTGTACCAGAATGTTTGAAACGCATTATGACAGCCGGTAATGGCAGCATCTATGGTCGTATCAATTGTAAAGAATTTTGTGAGGAAATAAGAAAGCTAGCGAGCAAATGATACAGTTTATAGAATATTAAGATACTTCGTTACTGTTAGACTTAGAGTTACATCGAATCTGATTTCTAATCTACAAACCTAAGAATAGCTAGATTCAATTTTTAAATATGATTGAATTAGAATTTACAATTAAATTGCGTACTGTGATGACCACTGTCTTTAGAAGGAAAATCTTGAAGACAGTGGTCAATTTTTTTCTAATGACATTTGATAATAAATCATTATTTCACTGAATTGATTTTCTGGGTATACTCCTCCAAATCGAATTCGCCACCATCTGCCAATCTTTCCTCGTACATCTTCAAATACGCATCTCGAATCTGTTCAGCGGACTCCGCCCAAGCCTTAAACCCTTCTTTCGTCATTTTCTTTTTCGCAATCCTTGCATAGTATTTTTTATACGCCCTCTGGTGAATTTGCCAAACGACATTCGTATGTGTTTTTTCCTTGAAACGCTTGCTTGAGCCGACCTCCCTACAAGTTTTATCCCCTTCAAAAATATTGTTACAATACTCGTAATGAAAGCCTTTTTCTTGCAAAAAGTACCTTCCGCAAAGCTTACATTTTTTAGGTATGGACTCCCTCATAATCCCTTTGTAAAAATCAGTGTAAAAGAAATCTATTAGACTAGAAAATGTGATTTTCTCATAAATTCCAAATTCGTGGTCATCATTTTCAAGCAAGACATATTGAAGCCCCGAAGTTGTTGTTTCTTTTTTTCCTGTGGTATTCAAGGTCTTATCGCTCACAAATGCACCCATACCATTCATAGCAATCTGTCTGATGAAATCCTTTTCTTTTTTCACATTGACCTCATCTAAAAACCAGCGGTATTTTTCAATGAGTTCCACTGCGTTGTAAATTTCTTGGAAGTCGTTTTCGTTCCATTTGTCTTGGCTCAATTTGAAAATTTCTTCTTCAGAAAATAATTTTTCAAAATCATTTGGATCTTCGTAATCAAAATCTCGATAGAGCGGTAGGTCAAGCACCGCTTTTCTTTTTTTATCGAATTGTTCTTTTGTGCTTGCTTCTGAATTTTCTGTGAAACACTTTTTGAATTCTGTCAAATCGCAGTTCAAAAAATCGACAACGAGTTGATTGTATTTGTACAGCACGCCATTAATTTGAATGTAGTCTGTGCCAAAAAATGCATCAAATTCAAAAAAGTTGGTGGTCGTATGAAATAAGTCTTTTGCAAATAGTCCCATGTGGTTTCCTCCGAAAGTAGTTGTAGAATATGAAAATTATTATCTCATTTTCGATTCAGATTGTCAAGGTATATTAGAAAAATATTGCTCCCCAATTAAATATTGCTAAAAATGTTTACTCCATGGGGTCGCCATCCAAGAGATACTGCAAATTCAAGGTAAATGGGAGACCTTAAAGTCTTTTATTTTTTAAAAAAATAGCAATATTTAGTTGTTATCTCAATAATGAATCCACTTCAAAAAATAGCGAATTTATTAACTGAATACATTTGCTATTGACAAGTAATATTATTTCTGTTACACTATGATAGCAGGACAAATAGAGAATATAATTCTATTATTTATTTTCTGCTAAATAGTTGAGTCAACAAAACAAAGAAAGGATGATGAAAAATGACAAAAATATTAGAAACCATAGATGCGGAAACCTTGATGACCACACCATTTGCACCTATTGATTTTTTAATTCAAGGACTACTTGCAGAGGGCTTGCACATTTTGGCAGGTGCTCCAAAGATTGGAAAAAGCTGGCTATCCCTATGGATTTGCTTGCGAGTTTCACAAGGCAAAAAAGTATGGGACTTTGAAACGAAACAGTGTAGTGTTCTTTATTTATGCTTGGAGGATAACTTTAGTCGCATACAAAATCGGTTGTTTCAAATCACTGATGATGCTCCATCGACACTACATTTTGCAACGATGTGTGGTGCAATCGGGCAAGGACTTGAAGAACAAATCTTGAATTTCATTGAGACAGAAAAGAACACGAGAATCATTGTGATTGACACACTCCAAAAAGTGAGAACAGCACCGACTTCAAACACAAATCTCTATGCCAATGATTATGAGGACATCAATGCTCTCAAAAAAATTGCAGACAAGAATAAGCTTGCCATTGTTTTGGTACATCACTTAAGAAAAAGTAAGGACAGCGATCCGCTGAACATGATTTCTGGCACTAGCGGAATTAGTGGTGCTGCTGACAGTAATTTTGTTTTGCAAAAAGACAATCGCACTGCCAATACTGCTCAGTTGATTTGTACAGGCAGAGATATTGAGGATTTGGTTTTGCCCCTAGAACTGAACAAAGATAGTTGTGTTTGGGAGTTGCTCTCGCCCGTTGCACTCAGAGAAAAAAAGGTTGACCCACTACTTTTTATTTTGTGCGACTACATAAAATCTGTTGGACATTTTATTGGAACTGCAACTGAACTCGCAGAGCAATTGAAAACCCAAACAGACACAGAGATAACGCCATCTGTTTTGAAAAAGAAAATTGTTCAACACATGGATTTCATTGTGCAAAACGAAATTTTATATTCTGATAAGAGAAATTTCAAACGACGAGAATTTACGTTGACGTACCAAGCCAATGACGGCAATGACGGTATGACGTGAGGAAACCCCTAATTCATTCTAATCATTATCTTTTCGGCTAATTATTTCCGTCCTCGCCCTCAAAAAGCCTCGATGATATTTCCGATATCACCTACGTTTTTTGAGAACAATGACGAAAAAATTATCTCGAAAATCTAACGACTATAATGAATCAGTGATTCCCTGAAACACCCCCGTATCAAGTGGTGTCTGTGCCGTCTGTGGTGTCATGAAACAGTTGCCACCACTCGCAAAAATTGCCCCGTTTGAGCGGGCGTTTCAAAAAGATAGAGTAACTATCGCTTTGAAAAGAAAAAGCCGTGTTAGGCGAATTTGGGGACATAGACTCAACTATAAATGTATACACATTTCAATCGTGGAAGAAGAACTGCCCAACTTTAGTTGGGGCGAGCAGAGCGTGCGTGTATACGCCCACAGCTCGACTACGCGGGAGAACCCGCACCCCTTTGGAGAGAATAGAAAGGAAGATGCCATTGAAAAATAAATTTATCAATTTCAGAGCCACGGAAAAAGAAATACAGGACTTAGAAATCCTAGTCAAAAAAGCAAAAATGACGAAAGCTGATTTCATTCGACACTCAATTTTCAACAAAGATATTGTGGTGATTGACGGAATCAAAGAACTGCAACAAGAACTAAAACGCATAGGAAACAACCTCAATCAGCTCACAACCAGAGCCAATCTCGGACAGCTTACCACTGTCAATCTGAGAGAAACGAAAGATGAATTAGCCAAAATCCACGAAATTCTATCTGAGATTTATAGGAAAAAAAGTGAGTTAACTGCGGTGGAAACTGTTGCTGTTCCATCAGAAGTACCGCAAAAAGTAGCACAAGAAATTTCAGCAGAGGAAGAAGAAACAGCCACACCAAGTTCAGCCTTAATGAACATTCAGATAAAGAAAAACCTTGGATTTTTCGGACGGAATCGAGGTTGATGCGATGGCAACAGTCAGTTTTATTTCGTATCGAACCCAGTGTTTCGCCACTTTAAAAAGTGTAATTGACTACGTTTCTAAAGCGGAAAAAGTATCAATCAGTAAAGATATGCTAGCAAGCAAACACGAAAAACGAAGTCAGGTTTCAAGAGATTCAGGAGCAGATGAAGTACAATTGATTTCAGGAATCAACTGCACACCAGAAATTGCAACGCATGAATTCCTCTCAACAAAGGAAATTCATAATAAAAATAGTGGTGTCCAGTTCTATCACTATACCCAAAGTTTCCGAGATGATGAAAATATTTCTCCACAGACTGCTCATGAAATTGCTCTGAAATTTGCAGAAGAAAACTACAAAGATTTTGAAATTTTGGTGGCAACGCATATGGACAACGACCATTTACACTCTCATTTCATTATCAATTCAGTGAGTTTTGCAACAGGAAAAAAGCTACATCAACCACCAGATACCCTCCGAAAATTGAGGGCTTCCTCTGACAATCTGTGCAAGGAATTCGGCTTAGATGTGCTAGAACCTTATTCATTTGGGAGGAGCAAAACTTTTAGTAGAGCCGAACAGCGTGCCAACGAACGTGGAAATAGTTGGAAGTACGAGCTGTGTTTGTCCATTGAAAAAAGTATGCGAAGAAGTAAAACTCGCAAAGAATTTATTGCGGACATGGAACGTCAAGGGTATGGTGTGGCATGGAATGACAAAAGAAAATCGATTACATACACGACTCCAAATGGTCGAAAATGCAGGGATAACAAATTGTATGGCGACAAATATGCGAAGCAAAATATGGAATTGGAGTTCAAAATACGTGAAGAAAATCTGAAAATGAGTTCATCTACAGGTTGGGAATTTGAACGAAAAACTTTGCTGAAACCAGTAGCGAAACCAGTTGGAAATCCGTTTGTGAAAGAGGTTCTATTGGCACTGCGAAACCTTGAAAATGCAGAAAATCACGATGATGAAATCGCTGAAATGTTGCAACTTGGCATGCTAACTGCATTATCTGCGGTTGGGATTTATATGCTGATTCAAAAAATCAACGAGATGAATATATCGAAACTGACAGATGATACGCTGATAGATACAATTGTAAAGTTGCAAGAGATACCTGAAAATCAAGCTGATTTTGAAGAAGAAATAATAGAAGAAGATGAGGAATTTACGATGACAATGTAAGGAGGACTGCCTTTGAGAAACTTACAAACCACAGAAAAATACTATCAAGAAAACAAAATAGTAGGAGCGTATGAAACTGTTGCACTCAACAGCGAAACAGAAAAAAATGGTGAAGAAAAATTCATTTTTGAAGATACAACGTTGATAAGAAATCAAGATATCGTGACTACAGAAAGGCACATGCGTATTGGCGACAAGAGATTTATTGTTTGCTCAATATTTCCAGAAGTGCCAAAGATGACGGTTACGAAAAAAATACAAAATATTATAGAACATGATTTGGCTAAATAATCTCTAGGAATTGCTGATTAGTTATAGTCGTTAGATTTTCTAGAGAATTTTTTCGTAATCGTTCTCAAAAAACGTAAGTGTTTCCTCACCGCCAAGACAGGCGGTCAGCGTAGCTGACTTTGTGTAGCAAAGTGAGTTGACCCTAGGAAGTATCGTTGAGGCTTTTTGAGGGCGAGAACGGAGAAATTAACAGAAAAGATAATGGCTAGAATTTAATCAGAAGTTCCTATAATTTCGGTACATTTTCAGATAGCTATCCTAGGTTCAATGTGATAAAATCAGTATGTGTAGTGATATTTCTCACACATATTCAGTTTGATTTTGAGCCTAGGTAGATTTCAAAAACTGTAACAGAAAGTGAGGTATTTATGAATCAAATGAATATAAAATACACGATTTTATACGCAAGGCTCAGTCAAGAAGATGGTCGAGATGGTGTATCAAACTCCATCGAAAACCAACAAATGATATTAGAAAACTATGCAGAAACACAGGGTTTTGAAAACTGTTTATTCAAATTTGATGATGGATATAGCGGTACGAATTTCAATCGCCCTGCGTGGAAAGAAGTGATGGCACTGATAGAATCGCATCAAGTTGCGACGCTTATTGTGAAAGATAGCAGTCGCCTAGGACGTGAGTATATTCAAACAGGACAACTCACAGAAATTGTATTTCCAAGCTACGATGTGCGATATATCGCCATCCATGACAACATTGACACGCTCTACGGACTTGATGATTTTTCTCCTTTTAGAAATCTTATCGCAGATATGTTTGCCAAAGAAACAAGTAAAAAAATCAGAAGTGTGCAACGAGCAAAGGCAGAAAAAGGTGAACGTGTAGGGAATCGCCTCGCTTATGGATATCAAAAATGTGCAGACAAACCGAATCAGATTGAACCCGACGAAGAAGTTGCTCCCATCATAAAAGAAATTTTTCGGCTGTGTACTGAGGGACGTGGTCCTACTCAAATTGCAAGAGAACTCACGAAAAAAGAGTATGCCAATCCGAGCATCCATTATTACAACAAAACAGGTGTGCTATTGCCGAACACAAACTTAGAAAATCCACAGCAATGGAGTACGGGTACGGTCATACATATTTTGAGTAACGAAATATACTTGGGGCATACAATCAATCTCAAAACGACAACGAAATCATACAAGGATAAGAAAAAAATATTCAAGCCAGCAGATGAATGGTTACGTTTTGAAAATACGCACGAAGCAATCATTTCGCAAAATACTTGGGATATTGCTCAAAAAGTGCGAGAAACGAAAAAGCGACCAAGGAAAGCAATGGATACCCCGAATATGTTTTCTGGACTGACAGTCTGTGCCGATTGTGGTGCATATATGCAGTTGAATCGTGGACACACAATGGATCCTAAAAGAGTGAATTTTGTTTGTGCTACATACAAAAATAAAGGTAGAGATTGTTGTAACAATCACTATATTACAGAGATGCACTTGTCAGCAATTTTACTTGATGATATCAAAAGGGTCACTCATTTTGCACGCATGCAGAGTCAAGAATTTGCAGAATTTATCGCAAGAAAAAGCACTACAGAAACAAGAAAACAAATCCTTCAACACACCCGATTGATTTCTAGTCTGCAAAAAAGAAATGAAGAGTTGGATCGGATTTTCAAAAAACTATACGAGGATCATGTCCTAGAGCAGATTGGCACTGACATATTTCAAAAGCTAAGCGATGAATATTTGAAAGAACAAGGTGAACTGAAAAGTGAAATCCCAAAACTTGAACAGGAACTAGAAACCTTGAAGGCATCCCTGACAAATCCAGAGCGGTTTATTGAAAAAGCGAAAGAGTATTGCGATATCGAGGTGCTGACAGCAGAAACGCTCAGACAATTTATTGATAAGATTGTGATTCATGATAAGGGTGTGAAGTATTCTCGGACTGCGATGCAAAAAGTGGAAATTCATTATAGAGATATTGGATATTTGGGTGAGTGCGTGGAGAATTCGGAGCAGGAAAGCTGTAGTTTGTAGGAAAGAACCCCCTAAATATGGGCTTGGTTACTGTAATCTAGGGGGTAACAAAATGTATCTTTATGGATAACCGCCTTTAATCAGTGATTCCTTATGAAAAATTTTTCAGAAATTGGACAAACTCTATACATAAGGAGTGTGATTTGAAATGAGTGCAAAAAAACCGTTAAGTGAAGCAGAAAAAAACAAAATTATTATGAAATATGAAATTGCTGAAGAATTGGGATTGACTGATAAAGTAATGAAGCTGGGTTGGAAAGGTTTGACAGCGAAAGAAACTGGGAAAATCGGTGGAATTATGGGGAAACGACAAAAAGAATTGCAAAAAAAAGAGTAAATTTCAAAAACGAAATAAATTATTAAAATACGAAAAATGACTTTCTATTTTTGAAAAAATATAGTATAATAATAAAAATAATATAGTAGAATTTTTATTGGTATTTCAAAAAATGTATAAACAATCCGATTTCAAATTGACCAAAGATACCATAGATTTACAGTCGAATTATGTAAATAATATTTTTGTGATTTTATCGGAAATTTTGGAGGAATCATTTATGTTTCGTTTTATGGGATTTGGTGATACCATAGGCATCGACCTTGGTACAGCCACAATTTTAGTATATATCAAAGGACGAGGCATCGTAATCAATGAACCTTCTGTCGTTGCCATCAATAAAGATACCGATACCATTATGGCAGTCGGCGAAGAAGCAAGGAGAATGTTTGGGCGAACGTCAGCAAATATCGTCTCGATTCGCCCTTTGCGTGAGGGAGTCATTTCTAATTTTGAGGCGACAGAAAAAATGCTCAATTACTTTATTAAAAGAGCGATGGAGAAACATTCGTTTATGAAACCGACCATTGCAGTTTGTGTGCCAAGTAGCATCACGGAAGTTGAAAAACGCTCCGTAGAAGATGCCACAAGGCGAGCTGGTGCAAGGTGGGTACATATTATAGAAGAGCCAATTGCAGCAGCCATCGGTTCAGGGCTTGACATTTCAAGGGCTTGTGGGAGTATGGTCGTTGACATTGGGGGCGGTACGACAGACATTGCAGTCATTTCTTTGGGTGGTGCTGTCGTGAGCAAGTCGCTTAAAGTGGCAGGTGACAATTTCGACGAAGCCATCATTCGCTATATGCGACACAAACACAACGTCTTGATTGGAGAGCATACGGCTGAAGATTTAAAAATCAAAATAGGTACTGCTTTTGAGCGGACAATTCCTGTGACAGCCGATGTGCAAGGTCGAAATTTGATTACGGGATTGCCAAAAACCATCACGGTTTCTTCGGTGCAAATGCAAGAAGCGTTGCAAGATGATGTTATGGCAATTTGTGAAGCGGTACACGCAGTGTTTGAACAAGTCCCTCCTGAATTGGCAGCAGACATTTACGAGAGAGGCATCGTCATGACAGGGGGCGGAAGCTTGTTATACGGCCTCGACAAATTGATTCACCAACATACAGGTGTACATGCTGTTGTGGCAGAAGATGCCGTCAGTTGTGTCGCAATGGGGACAGGGAAGTATATTGAATTTATTGTTGATGGTGGAAAAGAAAATAGTTTGAAAGAATTGCCGTATGAGCTATAGAGGGGTTGCAACAAACCACACGGTGATTTCGTCAAAAGTGATATCATATAGAGGAAAAGGTGGGTGATTCGTATGAAACGATATCGGACAGCCGATTTGGCAAAAAAAAGACTTGCAGAGGGTGCATATAAAACAAAGGGTACGCATAGCCACAAGCAAAAGCAAAAAGCATTGATTTTTTTGATTTTGTTTGGGTGTTTGATTTTTATAATGTCAAATATGTACCAAGTGTTAAAAGCACAAGAAGATTTCCCGATTACGGAAACGACACTCCTACAATCGGGGGAATCCACACTTGCAAAAAAAACGAGTCAAGAAAGTACGTTCACTATGGTGGTGGAGCATCTCGACCGAACATTCAATCCGTATTTTGTCAGTGAAGAAGGCGATAAAATCGTGAGTCAAATTTTATTTGAACCACTCGTGACGTATGATGAGAAAGAAAAAGTCGAATTGATTTTGGCAGAAACGATACAATATTCCGCCGACCATTTGTCGGTGACTATGAAATTGAAAGAGGGCATTTTGTTTTCTGATGGTACACCTCTTACGATTGGTGACGTTGTCAATTCGTATCGACTTGCAATCCTTAATGGAAAAATAGGTACAAATAATATCAAAGGGGCAACTGGGTTCAAAGCAGACCGTTCAATTCTGCCAGAAGGAGTTGCAATTGCCGATGAAAATACGATTGTCATCACGTTTGAAACGTATGACGTACTCAATTTTGAAGTATTAGAAACTTTGGTGCATAAGACTGCACACCTCGAATTTTCTACGGAATCAGGCTTTATAAAATACGTCAGAGAAACTTTGGGCGATGGTATCGGTACAGGGAAATTTATCTTGACAGACTCGACTGCGATTCCGATTGTATTGCAAGAAAATCCGAATTATACGCATGGAGAACGTATAAGTGAATTCAAAGAAATCCACGTATACGAAGATACCGACAAAGGTGTCAATTCTTTGATTGCCAGTAATCAAGTTGATTATGTTGCGTTTTCATGGGAGAGTGATGTCGTCAATTATGCATTTGCAAACGAAATTTACGATGTGTATGGCAAAGAAACACAATACGTTTTGGGGCTTGCCAATAGTCGAACTTCTACTATAATGGAAAATGCATTGGTCAGAGAGTCAATTTCAAAAGCGATTTCACGTGAAACAATTTTATCAGAACGATACAAACCACGATTGAAAGCGGTATCTTCTTTGATTCAATCGAATTATTTCACGGAAAAAGGGTACATTAACGATATAGTTGAGCATAAAGATGAAGCTCTTTTGTTGTACAATACTGCGTTGAAGGAGTTGGCTATCGAAGAAATCAACATTAGTTTCCCGATCGTCAAAGACAATTATATGTATGAATACATTGGACGTATCATCGAGATGCAACTCGAAGCAATTGGATACCAAGTTGAAATTGACGTACTCAGTGATGAGGAGTATTTGGAACGAGTATTTTACAATACAGATTACGATGTCATATTGGCCCGTGAAAACTTAGGAGATACTTCGCAAAACCATACGGAGTTCCAAGAAAAATATTTCATAGGAGACACAGCGACACTAGATGAGGTCTACAAAAAAATTATTTTTGCTGACACGGAAGAAGTGCAAATCGAAGGGTATCGCTTGCTCGATGACTGGCTTGAGAAAAATACAGGGTTCCTTCCTTTGGCGAGGGAGCAAACATTTCAGGCGATTTCTGCGTATTGGAACAAACGCTTGAAATTGATATAAAATTAAAGGGTGTTGCCTAAGAAAACAGTGATTTTCTTATGGCGATGCCCTTTCGTAAAAAAGGAGTATTTTTATGCAAAGGAAGAAAAGAAGAAATCATAAAACGGAACAAGAAGAAGTTGAAGAAGTTGAAGAAGTTGAAGAAGTAGAGGTAGTAGAACCGTTAGAAGAGGAAGAGGAAGAAGAGGAGGAGAAACGGCGATTCGGTTGTTTTTTCATCTTAGGGCTGATTCTGATTTTTGTCGGTGGGGGGTATCTTGGCATTCGGTATTATAGCCAATATCTTAGTGAAAAGATGTATGAAGAAATTGCGGTTGTGATGAAAACGAGTGTTGAAAACGATGTGGGTTTTGATTTTATGGTCGAGCTTGCAGTTGATAATCCTGACCTTGCGGGGTATATTGATTTGCTTGATACACCGTTGAGTTATCCTGTTGTGCAAACAGAAAAAGAAAATGGGCTTTATTATATGCGTCGGGATTTTGCCGAGCGATTTAGCGAGCTTGGGACACCATTTGCGGATTATCGGACACCGTTGTCGAAAACGACGGAGCATATCATTATTTATGGGCATACAGGGGATGTGGGCGATACGATGTTTGCACCGTTGCTTGATTATAAGAATGCGAACTTTTTCAATACGCACCAAACCGTGCATTTGACGACAAAAGAGGAGATTGTGCCGTATCGGTTGTTGTTTGCGATGACAGTGCCAGCGGATGATTTTATTGCGGGGTTATGGTTGGAGACGATGGATCCGCATACGAGGGATGGTGAGGAAATCATCAAGCGATTGCAAGAAGCGTCGTACAATCAAATCAGTGATTATGTGTATAACAAAGCCGATCGGTTTTTGACTTTAGTGAGTTGTGAGCGGAATCGGAATGATGAGCGAGTGATCGTGGTGTACGAGCAGACGAAATTTTGATGGGGGAGAGGGAAAGATAAGACCTTGGGGCTCTGCCTCACCCCCTCACCGCCATGACCTCACCGCCGAAGAAAACGGCGGCTGCGTAGCAGTTTTGCGAAGCAAAATGAGTTGACCATTGGCGGTCGGCATAGCCGACTTTGCGAAGCAAAGTGAGTAGACCCACCAACAAACACCTTTGTAAAAAGTGGAAGCTGGGCTTTGAGAACAAAAACTTTTATATTTGCTAGCCTTAATGTTTGCAAACTCTTATATTTTTGACAATATGTAAGATAGAAACAAAAAAACGGGCGACCACAGGTCGCCCCTACCAACTTGAAATTTTAGGGGTTGTAGGAAGAACTGACCCTGTGGTCGTCCGTCTCGACAAACGATAATTTGGGCAATATATAAGGAAGAAACAAAAAACGGGCGACCCAAATGTCGTCCGTTTTTTATATTGTATCACATTACCTTATATTAGGCTTGCAACAACGCAATGCCTTTTTCAATACGTGAAATACTCTCTGCTTTCCCGAGAATGACAGCAAGTTCTGTCGCTCCCCCTGGGGACGTTGGTTCGCCTGATAGAGCAGTTCTCACTGGCCACAAAAGTTGACCATTCTTGATTCCGAGTTCTGTCACAAGGTTCATGAGTGCATCATGAATTGCTTCTTCTGTCCATGAATCGAGGGCAGAAAGTACAGGCAAGGCTTTTTCTAAGCTAGATAGAGCAACTTCGTCATTTGTTTTCATTTTCTTATGTGTGTATAATTCCGTGGAATACTCTGGTAATTTCTTGAAGAACTGAACGAGTCCTTCAATGTCGTTGAGCGTTTCCAAGCGTTTTTGCAATAGACCTGCAATGGCTTTTAAGTCGAGGTCAGTGCCAGCAAGGGCAGTTTCCAAACGGCTTTTTGCCAATTCATAAAACGCATCGAGTTCCATTTTTTTGATGTATTCACCATTCATCCAAGTCAATTTTTTGATATCGAAAATCGATGGTGATTTGCTCAAACCGCTCATTTGGAATTTCTTGGTCAATTCGTCTAATGTAAAAATTTCTATATTATCCGTTGGACTCCAACCAAGGAGAGCGATGTAATTCATGATGGCATCGACAAGATAGCCCTCACTCACCAAATCTTCAAAGGATTTGTCGCCGTGGCGTTTTGAAAGTTTGTGTGTGGCATCACGCATGACTGCTGGTAAATGCACGTAGTATGGGCATTCCCAACCGAAAGCTTGGTATAGTAATGTATATTTTGGAGCGGAAGAAAGGTATTCTGCACCACGGACAACGTGTGTGATTTTCATCAAATGGTCATCGACTACGTTAGCGAAGTTGTACGTTGGGAAGCCGTCGCCTTTGATTAGGATTTGGTCGTCTAACTCGTCGTTATTGACTGTGATATCGCCATAGACTTCGTCGACGATCGTTGTTTGACCTGAATCGGGCATTTTTTGGCGAATGACATACGCATCGCCGTTGTCTAAGTGGGCTTGTACTTCGTCTTTGGATAGGTGCATGCAATGGCGGTCGTATTTTGAGAAAGCGTCGCCGTCTTCATTTTTTTCTTTGAGGGAGTCAAGGCGTTCTTTTGTACAGAAGCAGTAGTACGCTGTTTCTTTTTCGACCAATTCTTTTGCGTAGTCTAAGTACATGCCTTGGCGTTCGCTTTGGATGTATGGGCCGAATTCTCCGCCTACGTCTGGGCCTTCGTCGTGTTGCAGACCCGTTGCTTTGAGTGTGTTATAAATGACATCGACAGAGCCTTCGACCAATCGGCCTTGGTCGGTGTCTTCTATACGGAGAATGAAGTCGCCGCCGGTTGATTTGGCGATTAGGTATTCGTATAGGGCGGTGCGTAAGTTACCGATGTGCATATAGCCTGTTGGGCTTGGGGCGAATCTTGTTCTAATTTTCATGTTCGTATCCTTTCTGGTTCAGTGGTATTGAGGTGCTAATTAAATATTGCCAAATTGAAGCAGTCTTATTAACGGGCGACCGCAGGGTCAGTTCTTCCTACAAAAAGCCTGAAATATCAATGTGTAGGGGCGACCTGTGGTCGCCCGCTCTCGATAAAACGATTATTTTTTACAATAAAAACTCTGCAAAAAAAGTGGCATCATCTGTTTTCCGTACTGCACAAGCGAGTATTCCCCATTGCAAATACACCAATCGTAGATCAATGCACGCTCGCACAATGCATATGCTTTCACAAATTCATTGACTGAAACGTCTTTCGACAATTCCCCTTTTTGCTGACCTTCCGCAGTGATTTTCCGAAGCAATTTATAGTAAAATCGGTTATGGTCTAAGAGGTGTTTTTGTCCCCTTGTCGTCAATTGTGACGAATAGAGTCTGGCAATCAAATCCATAGAAATGCGGTTGTCTATCATCAAAAACAATTCTTGATTCAAAAACATAAGTTGGTCAAACGCATGGTCATTTTCATTCAGTTGCGGTAGGACTTCTTCGTATTGTGCATCGAATAAGTCTGACAGTGTGCCAAGCAAGGCATCTTTTCCGCCAAAATAATGGTAAAACGATCCCTTTGACGTGCAAGACGCCTCGACGATTTCTTCAATTGTCGTATCGTCATACCCTTGCTCGTAAAATAAATCCCACGCAGCGGAGATGATTTTTCCTTTTGTATTTTTCCCTGTTTTTTTCGCCATGGCAAATGCTCCTAAAACGCATTACGATTATTACGGTGTGGGTTTCTCGTTTGTCAGAAATGTTTCGGTGACAATCGTTTCTGGAAATGGTGGGTCAGATAGTTCTTTTATATCCGTTTCAGGCACTGGTTCTTTTTTCGATTTTCCAAAACCTTTGAATTTTTTTGCAAGGCGAGTCGGTGCAGTATTTGATTTTTCTGCGGTTGACAAGTCGCTATTGTTTTCGGTTTTTGGTTTGCTTGATAATGGTTTTGTTGTGTCAACAGGCGGTTCTTCTTTTGGTGGTGTGTTGTTGTTGTTGTTGTTATTATTGTTATTATTATTGTTATTATTATTGTTTGTATCATTGTCGTTTTCAGGTGGGTCTTGATTGTTGCGACTACTAAAGACACTGCCAAAATTCAATTTATCAGTAATCGAGGGTGCCATATCAATCAATTTGCTGATGGCATCATGGTGTGTAATTTGCATAATTTGTACATTATCTTTTTGAATGACCATGACTGCTGACGGTGTAATTTTCGCACCGACACCACCCATTGCATGAATGGATTCTTTTGCACCAGCGGCCGCCCCCACGCTCACATCAATAAAAGGCAATATCGTAATGTCGCCGATGACAATGGCATTGCCAACGACAGTTTTTGTGGAAACGAGGTCCTCCACTTTATCGAATAATATATTTACAGATTCGTTGAAATCTTTACCCATTTTCTTTTCTTCCTTTCCGATATGCTTTGATTTGTGCTCGAATACTTGGGTGGCATATAAATTGCAAAAAGCTATGCACAAAATGACAGATGAAAATACGTCCTTTGGCATAAACTTCTATATCTTCAAAATTTTCTTTTGCAAAATCAGGTGTAATCAATACGTTATCGCCGTATTTCCCGATTAAAATACTCACAAGCCCCATAAACTGCCCTGTCACCGCTGGGTCAGAAAATCCGATTTTTGCAACGATAGAGAGTTGGTCGGCTTTCATATGGTGCAGTAATTTTTTTAATAATTTTTTCAGTGCGTGCCAGATATCTCTTTTCCCCCACAAATTTTTTATTTGTTGCTTGAGCGTTTTTGCATGCCCAATCATCGTCTTTATTTTTTGGAAAAAATCAGTTATGGCACTTGGAATTTTCAGGTGGAAATCAAACAGCGTTTTCGTTTGTTGCGGTGGGGTGGTGACGGGTTGCACGTCTTTTAGCTTGACTCGTTTGATTTCTTGACCGTCTAAATTGTGTTCTTTTTTTAGTTGTGCCAAATCGATAGAAGATGGAAATGAGACTGTCTCTTCTGTCTCAATTTCTAATATATTCGTATCGAGAAGAATTTCTGTTTTTTTCTCTCTTGTGATATCAATGGTTTGTTCTGGTGCAGGTGTAGACTTTTTTTTCACAGGCTTTTTTTTCCGTGAACGATACGTTTTTTTAAATACTTTGAGTCTCCATATTGGCTCGACACCATACGTATAGGAAAAAAGGAATTTTATTTTTTTGAAAAAAAAGTGTCCTTTCAGTTTGCAAAAAATATTGTCTGATTCTTTTCCGCCTGTAATTTCATAATGAATGGGGCTGAAGAAAATCATGCAAAAAAACGATACAAACAGCAACAATACGCATAAAATAACGATGCCCGTCCACGTTAAAATTTGTATTGCCATAAGGCCTGCCTCCTAGTTATAAAATACTTTTGTTGTCGCAATTTGTTCGGGGTGCTACGAAGTGGTGATTCTCTAGTTTACCCATTCCATTGGATTTTTATAATCTTTTCCTTTGCGAATGGTTTCTTTGCACATATCTGCAATGAGTTGCATTCCGCTATGCTTGCCATAGGCAACGCCAGCAATACGGGCTTTTTCGTAATACAATTCTTTGAAATAGCCGGAGAGCAATTGCCCACTCGAAAAAAGTTCTATGCGATTTCTATCTTCAAAATAGACGACACAGTACAAGCGTGCAACGGGAATGTCTCTTTGTAGTGCGTATACGACGGTTTCAAGGTCGTCCACGTTCCTTGCAACGAAAAGTTCCTCTAAAAACAACATATGCACACCTCCTCTATCTTATTAAAAGTGGGAAAATATGGTAGAGAACAAAACTTTCTCGTGAAATCAATAATTCCTCACCATTGAGTATAATCAATTTTTTTCTAAGTGTCAAGTAAATGACAGAATAAATTCGCTAGAGGGGGGGTGGGGTGGCGGTGGTTATTGCCTATTGTGGAGTGAGGAGAACTGCTTTGCAACAGCAAGATGTGTGAATTTATCGAATTTTCGTAAAAGTATAAAATTTTTCTTGACTATGTACTATTTTTTTATTATAATAGTAACAGTGTTCCAAAAAAGAAAGATGATACTCAGGATTTTACTTTTGAAATCCCATAATAACAAGGAGGTGCAACACCATGAAAATGACATTCCAACCAAAAAAAAGACAAAGAAGCAGAGAGCATGGCTTTAGAAAAAGAATGAGAACTTCAAACGGTAGAAAAATCGTTTCTTCCAGAAGAAGAAAAGGAAGAAAATCTTTGACAGCATAATTTTTATTATGCAAACGCTCTTGACATGAGGCCACGCATTGTGGTCTTTTTGTTCATTTACCATTTAATTTTTAGGAGAACGCCATGAAATTTACTGAGTCTCTCAAAAAGAATTTTCAATTTCGCTACGTATATAATAAAGGCAAATCGTTTGCCAACCGCCAACTCGTTTTGTATTGTGTCAAAAATGGAACGAACGACAATCGTTTGGGCATTTCTGTCAGCAAAAAAGTCGGTAAAAGCGTGGTGCGTTCTCGTGTGACACGTCTCATTCGAGAGAGTTACCGCAACATGGAAGTAGATGTCAAACGTGGCTATTCTTTTGTATTGATTGCAAGAGTGCCAACGGCTACGGCGGATTACCACGAAATCGAAAAATCAGTCAAGCATTTATTCAAAAAGCAACAATTATTTATCAATGAAACAAAAAATGAAACGAAAAAATAATCTGATCGGAACACAAAAATAGAACAAAGACAAAAAAACCCTTAGGAAAGAAATTCACAGAAGAACCATAAATACCAGATACCTAGGGAAATTAACAAAAATGAAATGAGGGATTTTACTTTGAAAAAAATCATTTTATTTTGCATTACTTTTTATCGTCAAGGCATTTCGCCCTTGTTTCCGCCGTGTTGTCGTTTTACGCCGACTTGTTCTTCGTATGCCTATACTGCAATTGAGCGGTTTGGTATCGTAAAAGGAGGGGCTCTCGCCATAAAACGCATTTTAAAATGTCATCCCTTTTATAAAAATTGTGGATATGACCCTGTGCCAGAACAAAGGGATTAATTCAAAATGACCGAAAATGAACTAAAAATACTATCGAGAACTATCGCTTAAGGAGGTAGACTATTGTTTGATTTACTAAGTACTGTGGCACTTTCTACATCGTTGCCCTCAGTCAGAATGCCAGGAAATATTTTAGGCCCTATTGCAGAGCTTATGAGCATCATTTACAATACGATATTCAATCTGTTGCACAACACTTCGATGACGGGGGTTCTCGGATTTGCCATCATCATATTTACTTTGATCATTAAAACTTTGTTGTTTCCACTCACAATAAAACAACAAAAATCAACATATAAAATGCAGGCATTAAAGCCTGAAATGGACGCCATACGTGACAAATATGCGAACAAAAAAGACAAGATAAGTCAACAAAAAATGGCAATGGAAATGCAAGATTTCCAAAAAACCAACGGTGTCAATATGCTCGGTGGGTGTTTGCCACTTTTGTTGCAAATGCCAATACTTTACGCTTTGTTTTACGTATTTCAAAATGCGTATGTTTACGTTGATGTCATCGGTCAAATTTACGTTGACATTGCAAATGCAATCATTGCAATTCCATCTGAAACACGCATGGACGTATTTTCACCATTTGCAGCGGATTTTGTAGACGCATACAAAAGTAGTGATATCATAAAAGCACAACCATACCTTGATTTGTCACAAACCAATGATTTGGTAATGCTCATCAACTATATCAAATACGACGAGTGGAATACAATCCTTGCACAACTCGGTACGTATGGTGCAGACCTACAAGTACTTCTCGATGAAAAAAATGCAATTGAAATGTTTATGATGATTCCTCTTGTCAGCAATGCGGGGCTTTCTTTCCCAGGAATTATGATTCCGCTTTTGGCAGGGGCAACGACATTTTTACAATCGAAAATCACAATGTCACAAACACAAACCGATCCTGACAATCCAGCGGCGTCTGTTACAAAAACAATGACGTATATGATGCCATTTATGATGGGCTTTTTCTGTATCACAATGCCAGCCGGTCTTGGTTTGTATTGGACAGTTGGGAATATCTTTGGTGTAGTGCAACAGTTGGTACTCAAAAATTACTTTCAAAAGAAATTTGCGGAGGTGAAGTAATATGGATAAAATCAAAAAAAGTGGAAAAACCGTTGACGAGGCAATCCAACTTGCTTTGGAGGAATTGCAGCTGACGATTGAGGAAGTGGAAGTACACGTAATCGAGGAAGGCACAAAAGGACTTTTCGGATTTTTGGGTGGCAAAGAAGCTCTAGTTGAAGTGGAAGTGAAACTCACACCAAAAGACATTGCAGAAAAATTCTTGCGTGAAGTCTTTTTGACTATGAATTTTGAAGTCAAATTGGAAGCAGAACAAAAAGAAAAGCAACTCTATATCAATTTGATTGGGGAAAATATGGGTATTTTGATTGGCAAACGTGGACAAACCCTTGATTCTTTGCAATACCTTGTCAATCTCGTAGTCAACAAAAATACAACAACGTATATGGGTGTGACACTCGATACGGAAAATTACCGCCAACGTAGAAAAGAAACTTTGACTTCTTTGGCCTACAATCTCGGTAAAAAAGTACGCAATACGAAAAAAGATGTTGTGCTTGAGCCAATGAGTGCATACGAACGTCGCATCATTCATTCGACCTTGCAAAATGACAACCACGTAAAAACGTATAGCAAAGGCGAAGATCCACATCGCCATATCGTTATTACATTAAAATAAGTCTCATGATATGAAAAGCCTGTAGTTGATTTCGCTACAGGATTTTTCGTATGGGAATCTCTAAAAACCTCAAGCACACAATCTTTTCGAAGCTAGGCTTTGAGAATTCATTTTTCCGTCAGACTACACAAAAATGCTCGATGATATATCCGATATCACCTCCGCTTTTTGTATAGCCTGAACAAAAAAATGCTCTCGAAAATCTTGGCACTTAGGTTATTAGAGATCCCCATATGGCTTGGAGGAAGTATGAACAAAAAAAATATACAAGATGACATCATCGTTGCCATTGCAACACCACTTGGAGTGGGTGGCATTTCTATCGTTCGCTTGAGTGGAGATGGCTCTATTGATTTTGTCAACCAATTTTTTCATGGAAAAACTGCGTTGTCAGAAAAAAAATCGCATACGCTTTCTTATGGGAATTTCATAGATGAAAACGAAATTGTCATAGATGAAGTGTTGGTGTCCATTATGAAAGCCCCGACTTCTTACACGACAGAAGATATCGTTGAAATCAATTGCCACGGTGGTACAGTCGTAACACGAAAGATTTTAGAAATTCTATTGTGTGCGGGGATTCGCTTAGCTGAAGCTGGGGAGTTTACAAAACGAGCTTTTCTAAATGGACGAATAGACTTGACACAAGCCGAGGGCATAATCGATATGATTCATGCAAAAACCGACACGCAAGCACAAGTGGCGGTACATCAGATGGAGGGCAATATCACAAAAAAAGTCAGGGAATACCGTGACCAATTACTAGACCTCATTGCCCAAATTGAAATGGCAATCGACTATCCTGACCAAGAAGATGATATCATCGGCACAGCAAATATTGAAGATAAGCTTTGTCTACTCGTAGACGATATGACGGCTTTGCTCAAAAAAAGCGAGCAAGGAAAACTCCTTCGAGAAGGGCTTGAAGTCGCCATTCTTGGCAAGCCCAATGTGGGGAAATCGTCTTTACTCAATTGGCTGTTGAACGAAAACCGTGCCATTGTGACAGAAGTGGCTGGTACGACTCGTGATACGCTAGAGGAGTTTATGAATATTGGTGGCATTCCTATAAAAATTGTGGATACAGCGGGCATTCGTACAACGACTGATGTAGTAGAGAAAATCGGTGTTGAAAAATCGAAACAGTTTGCCAAGTCGTCACAGTGCATTTTGCTTTTGCTCGACTATGGGCGACCGCTCGATGAGGAAGATCGGGAAATACTTGACTTCATCGATCGCAAAAAAACGATTGTACTACTCAACAAAACAGATCTCCCACAACAACTTGATGTTTCTTTACTCGAAAAATGGCTCGACAAAGAAAGTATTTTATCGCTGTCCATTAAGGAAGAAAAAGGCTATCATGAACTCATAAAAAAAATTGAAGACCTTTTCATAGAAAAAGAAGAACTCCTTCCAGAATCGGTGACACTCGGCAATGTCCGTCACAAAACTGCCATGCAAAATTGCATTTCGTCGCTACAAAAAGCAAGCGATGCCATACATTTAGAAATGGGCGAAGATTTCGTTTCTATGGATTTGCAAGAAGCCAATGCGTCTCTTGGTGAAATTACAGGCGACACTTACGACGAAGAAATTATCCATCGCATTTTTACGAAATTTTGCCTTGGAAAGTAAGAATCAAGCGAAATAATACTGCATAGAATAGTGGATTGAAACCATCTCATCTTGAGCCGATCTGCTATACACTCGAAAGGAGCCCCTTATGGCTACAGCTACAGCTACGAAAAGCACGACAGAATTACTCTCGACGGAGCCAATCCCACGCTTATTTATACGTATGGCAATCCCTGCTGTTACGGCACAAGTTGTCAACACACTCTACGTCTTAGTCGACCGTGTATACATCGGACGTATGGAAGGCAGTGACGGTCTGGCACTGACAGGAGTCGGTGTTTGTATGTCACTCATTGCTTTTATCAATGCTTTTACGAACCTTGTTTCTATGGGTGGGGCTCCTCGTGCTTCTATGATGCTCGGGAAAAACGATGAAGAATCGGCTTTGTCAATTTTAGGCAATTGCTTTACGCTTTTGCTGACGATGGGTGTGTTACTGACTGCTTTTTTTGCCCTTTTTTCTGAACCCTTGTTGCTCTCTTTTGGGGCTAGTGAAAATACGATTCCTTATGCAATGTCTTACATGAATGTCTATATCATTGGCACGATTTCCGTGCAACTGTCTATGGGTATGAATGCCTTTATCACCGCACAAGGTTTCGCAAAAACGAGTATGATGACCATTTTAATCGGAGCGGTTATCAATATCATACTCGACCCGATATTCATTTTTACTTTAAATCTTGGTGTTGCTGGAGCAGCCCTTGCCACCATCATTTCACAAACAATTTCTGCAATTTGGGTCATTCGCTTTCTCACGGGAAAGAAAACAAAATTGAAATTGCAAAAAAAATATATGAAATTCAAAAAAGAAATCATTATGCCATGTATATTTTTAGGGACTTCCCCTTTTATCATGAGCTCGACAGAAGGTCTGCTTAATATTTCGTTCAATTCTTCATTATTAAAGTATGGCGGTGACATTGCAGTGGGCACGATGACAATTATGGCGAGTCTTTGGACAGTCGTTATGATGCCGTTATTTGGATTTGCACAAGGGGCACAGCCAATCACGAGTTTCAATTATGGGGCGAAAAATGTGGACCGTGTGAGACAATCGGTTTCTATTTTAATTAAAGTTGCATTTTCTTATACGATGGTGGTGTGGGCGATTTATATGTTATTCCCTAGAGCTGTTGTGAGTATTTTTGCCAAAAGTAGCCCTGAACTCATCGATTATGCATCGTGGGCGATTTATCGCTACGCACCTTTGGCAGGGCTTATGGGCTTGCAACTGGCGTGCCAACAGTGTTTCCTTGCCCTCGGACAAACGAAAGTTTCACTATTTTTGGCACTCCTACGGAAAATATTCTTGCTGATTCCACTGATTTTCATATTACCGATGTTTATGGAAGACAAAGTGGCGGCTGTATTTTTGGCAGAACCTGTTTCTGATTTCATCGCCATTGCGACGACTTGTATATTATTTTACTTACAATTTGGCCGTATCATGACAGAACTTGAAGTGGAAAAAGATAATGCTGTAGTCTTGGAAAAATAAAAGGAAGAAAGAAATGGAAAGAGAAAGAAAGGAACGAAGAGCGATATGTATGAAGCAGAATCAGTAGATGTTGTCGTAATCGGTGGCGGTCACGCAGGGTGTGAGGCGGCACTTGCGGCGGCTCGCATGCACCAAAAAACCGTTTTATTTGCAATTTCACTCGACAGCATTGCCATGATGCCTTGCAATCCCTCGATTGGTGGCAGTTCCAAAGGGCATCTCGTCAAAGAAATTGATGCCTTAGGCGGTGAGATGGGCAAAGTCATCGACCAAAGTTATATCCAAAGTAAAATGCTCAATACAGGCAAAGGCCCAGCGGTTTATTCCCTAAGAGCCCAAGCTGATAAAGTGAAATACCAATCGAAGATGAAGCATACGCTTGAGAAAACGGAGAATTTGCAAATCCGCCAAAGTGAAATTATAGAACTTCTTTTTGAGGAAGATAAAATCACAGGTGTCATCACGGCAAGCGGCGCGATTTACCGTTGCAAAGCCGTTGTCCTTGCTATGGGTACGTACATGGACAGCCGTTGTTTGCATGGGGAAGTTGCCATTTCTTGTGGCCCGAATCACTTGATGAATGCAAAAAAATTGAGTGAACAACTGCGGACACTCGGTGTGAAACTCTACCGATTCAAGACAGGCACACCGGCAAGAATGCTCCGCACTTCACTCGATTTGGATAAAATGGAAGTGCAATACGGCGATGAAAAAATCGTTCCTTTTTCTTTCACCAATACGAGAGAGGACATTGAAAAACCGCAAGGACTTTGCTATTTGACGTACACCAATGAGCAAACGCACCAAATCATTAAGGACAATCTCCATCGTTCTCCGCTTTATTCTGGAGTGATTGAGGGGACAGGCCCTAGATATTGTCCGTCAATTGAAGATAAAGTCGTGCGTTTTTCAGATAAAAACCGCCATCAGCTTTTTGTTGAGCCAGAGGGCGACGACACCGAAGAAATGTATATCCAAGGTATGTCGTCGTCGTTGCCAGAGGACGTACAAATTGCACTGTACCGCACCATTTTGGGGCTTGAACATTGCGAAATCACTCGTTTTGCGTATGCCATTGAATACGATTGTATCGATGCGACAGAGCTTTTGCTCTCACTTCAGTTCAAGAAATTCAAAGGGTTGTTCAGTGCAGGGCAATTCAACGGCAGTTCGGGTTATGAAGAAGCGGCTGCTCAAGGGTTAGTCGCTGGCATTAACAGTGTGCGGTATATTGAGCAGAAAGAGCCACTCATTTTGAAGAGAAGTGACGGCTATATCGGTGTATTGATTGATGATTTGGTCAGCAAAGGCACGAAAGAGCCATACCGCATGTTGACGAGTCGAGCGGAGTTTCGTCTGCTCCTCCGTCAAGACAATGCCGACCAACGTTTGACGCCTTTGGGTTATGATGTCGGCTTGATCGCACAAGAACGCTACGACAATTTACTGAAAAAGCAAGAGATGATTGCAGCGGAAATCAAGCGATTGCAAAAAATCATATTGCCACCGAACGAAAAAGTACTTGCATTTTTATCGCATTACAACAGCAGTGCCATCACGTCTGGTGTGCATGTATCGGATTTGTTGAAACGTCCAGAGTTGACGTATGAAGCGTTAGCAGAACTCGATGAAAACCGTGTGGAGTTGCCCGAAGATGTGAAAGAGCAAGTCAACATTCAAGTAAAATATGAGGGCTATATTGCCCAACAAGAAAAACAAGTCGAGCAGTTCCAAAAGTTGGAAAAACGTGTATTGCCACCTGATTTTGACTACGAAGCCATTCACGGTTTGCGAATCGAGGCGAAAGAAAAATTGATGGCAATTGCCCCAACCTCGCTTGGGCAAGCCTCACGGATTTCGGGGGTATCACCAGCGGACATTTCTGTTTTGCTGATATTCATGGAGCAAGAAAAGCAGAAAGAAAAACGGAGGACAGCCAATGAATCCCAATGAAAAACAGTTGCTTTTTGACACAACAAAAGACATGGACATTCCTTTGACAGAAGAAATGCTCGGGCAGTTCATGGTCTACCAAGAGTTGTTGCTCGATTGGAATACACGTATGAATTTGACGTCGATTACCGACAAAAAGGAAATTGTGTTGAAGCATTTTGCCGATTCTTTGAGTCCACTGCCGTTTCTTGCGGAGCTAAAAGAGAATGCACCTAGTGTCATTGACGTGGGGACGGGGGCTGGATTTCCGGGAATTCCGCTCAAAATTGCTTTGCCTAATATTGAATTGACTTTGCTCGATTCGTTGCAAAAAAGAATCACTTTTTTAGAAACGGTTTGCACAGACCTCGCACTTGAAAATGTCCATTGCATTCATGGACGGGCGGAAGAGTTTGGCAAAAATCCAGAATTTCGAGAGGGCTATGACTTTTGTGTATCGAGGGCAGTCGCTCATCTGTCAATGCTTTTGGAATATACCTTGCCATTTTTGAAAGTCGGGGGCAAACTCATTGCATTGAAAGGGCAAAATTTCGCTGTGGAAGTGGAAGAGAGCCAAGAAGCACTTGCGATTTTGGGCGGTGTGGTCAAAGAAGTGAAAGCCGTCAATATTCCAAATACCGACTTGCAACACCAGTTGATTTTTATCGAAAAAGTGAGCGAAACACCAGAAAAATACCCACGCACAGCAAAGAAAATGAAACAAAAAATGTTGTGATAGAATACAAAACAATACAAACAATAAAAAGAAAAATAGACCTCCAGTAGTTAGACCAAAAATCTAATGACAGGAGGTTTATTTTTGGCTGTCCGTACATAATTTTTCAAAAATATAATTTATCATGGAATTTTACTTGAAAATATAGCAAAATAAGTATATACTCGAGTTTGACACTTGAAAAAGTCAAAAGTGGTCATAAAGATTGAAATATCAAGCTTTTTGACCCTTTCCAAGTAAGTAAATATTTGCACAATATTTTATTTTTTTGTATCTCTTAAAATTTTCTTCATTTGCCTATCTGACACAATCTCAAAATCTGTTCTATAACCAAACGCATCATGTAAATCATCTGTGAATTTTTCTCGTCTATATGCGGGTGCATACCCTTGTCCCCTTTGGGGTGTGCGAAAAAAAGTCTGTAAACAATATACAAAATAAGCTTTCTATGGTAAAATACAAAAAACATAGGAGGCTTATTTTATGGCAAAATTAACAGAAGGCAAAATGAAAGTAAT
>JAWXUZ010000123.1:0-6338 GCA_044425835.1 Bacillota bacterium
CTCAAGCGAATTTTAAAGGATATACTGAGAAAAAGTAAAAAAATATTTTCTCTACAAAAAAATGTAGAGTTTATGCACTCTACAAGCTATTTTCACTATATGTAACCGTCAAACTCTGTGTTGGATTCAATTTGACAAAAACAGAAAAATGCGGTATACTATATTTTGAGTAAGCTAGGCAGTCGCATTGGTATAGTATTATATTGATGAGGAAAGTCCGGGCTTCATAGAGCAGGGTGCTGGCTAACGGCCAGTGGAGGCGACTTTAAGGATAGTGCAACAGAAATAAACCGCCTTTTTTAGCTAATAAAAGAGGTAAGGATGGAAAGGTGGGGTAAGAGCCCACCGCTTTTTTGGAGACAAAAAAGGCTCTGTAAACCCCGCCCGAAGCAAGGCTGATAGAAACGATAGGGCTGCTCGTCCTGTTTCGATAACGTCGCACGATGTCACTGGCAACAGTGAACCAAGATAGATGGCTGCCCACGACAGAACCCGGCTTATCGGCTTGCTCATTTTTATTTTTGTGTTGTACAAGCTTTCAAAACCCATAGATTTTCTTACAAATAATATAATTTCAGTACCTTTATTTACATAATAATGTAAAAATGATATACTTAGGTGTAGTGAACTGAACCATAAATAAATTCAATGAATGATTTCAAAACGCAAATATATCTTAAATAATGGGGAAGAAGGAGATTTTTATGAACGATCAAGTCAAAGCAATTATGAAATACAATGAAGCATACGTCGCACAAGAATTGTATACACAACACGAAACGACGAAACTCCCAAATCGTAGGGTTGCGATTCTTGCTTGTATGGATACTCGATTGACGGTATTGTTGCCACAAGCCTTGGGGCTTAAAAATGGCGATGCCAAAATCATCAAAAATGTAGGTGGTGTCACAAAAAATCCATACGGCAGTGAAATGCATGGCATTTTGATTGCCATTTACGAACTCGGGGCGGAAACTGTACTCATAATCGGACACGATGATTGTGGGGGCGATACCGTCGAAGGAAAAGAAATTATGGAAAAAATGCGTGAAGCTGGCATTACCGATGCAGATTTTGAAAAAGTCAAAAGCGAATTCAAAGCAATTGAAGACTGGTTTGAAGGCTTCCACGGTGTGGAAGAAGCGGTGCGTTCTACGGTAAAAATGGTCAACGACCATCCGCTAGTACATAAAGATATTGCAGTTGTCGGCATGGTGATGAATCCTGCAACTGGGCAATTGCGTTCGGTATAAAACATCAAGGAACTGCAATGTGATATTGAGATACCACCTAAATATTGCCAAAATTATCGTTTATCGAGAGCGGGCGACCACAGGTCGCCCCTACCTCTTGAAATTTCAGGCTTTTTGTGGGGGAGACCTGCGGTCGCCTGTCAATGAGGCTGTTGCAATTTGGCAATATTTAATTGGGGGAGCAATACCATACATATCACATAGGACTGTGGCATATACTTTGAATCGACTACGCTAATGCAAGAATGGTCATTCAAAGTTTCACAGTCCAGTTTTTATGTAATTTTTTAATTAAGGAGTTGGTAGTATTGTTTTTACACCTTATTTTTTTCGGTGCGTTGATTGGCATTGCCAATATTTTACCGGGCATGAGCGGTGGCACGATGGCCGTCATATTGAATATTTACGACCGCCTGATTGACACCATTTCCAATTGGCGATCGGATTTGATGGGGAGCATTCGTTTTTTATTGCCCATCGCAATCGGTGCGGGTCTTGCGATCTTGCTGACGAGCCAAGGGATTTCTTATTTACTCGAAACGCAGTATGCAAAAGTCAATATTTTCTTTATCGGAATCATCGTCGGTAGTCTGCCTATGATTTTCAAAGAAGCAGTGAAAGATAAATTTTCTGCGGTCAACATCGTTGCCACGGTTTGGGCATTTTGGTGCATGGTCATGATGGCACGATTTTCAGATATAGAAAATTCGGCGGTGGTCATTACGACACTTTCGACAGGTGTATTTTTCAATTTATTATTTTGCAGTGCCATAGCAGCGGTTTGTATGATTATCCCGGGGATTAGTGGCAGTTTCATTATGCTACTTCTCGGAATGTATGGTACAATCGTGACAGCAATTAAAGATTTGAATATCTTACTGCTTATGCCAATCGGTCTCGGGATATTGCTTGGGATATTGGGTGGGGCAAAAGTCATTCACTCCCTACTGAAACAGTATAAATCTGTGATGTATTCTGCAATTTTAGGGCTTGTGGTCGGTTCGATTTATACGATGTGCGGGCAGATTTTGAAATCGGGAGAATTGACCATTTCATTTGGAGCGATTGTTGCATACATTGTGGTTTTTGCAATCGGTTGTGGAATGACTTTGGTGTTCGACAGCCCTAAATTGAAGGAGTATTTCAATAAAAAGTAATACGAGTATGATTGATTTCAAAATTTTACTTGTCACAACTGAAATTATCATATATAATGACTTATGAACAACTAACTATATACGTATATAAAGGAGAATAAAACGATGAACTACGATTTGACAAACCCTTATGAAATTGCAAAATACATCAAAGATGCAAAAAAAGTAACACCTGTGAAAGCCTATGTCAACGGCGACCTTTCTAGTGTTTCTTCTGATACAGTCAAAATTTTTGGCGACAATTCTTTCTATATTTTGGTTGGCGACGTGGCAGACGTCAACGCAATTTTAGACGCACAAAAAGACAAAATCAAAGACTCTCATATGGAATATGACCGCAGAAATTCCGCAATCCCTATGCTTGACATTCGTGAAACAAAAGCCCGTATTGAACCAGGGGCAATCATTCGTGACCGTGTGCAAATTGGCGAAAATGCCGTCATCATGATGGGAGCGGTTATCAATATCGGTGTGGAAATTGGCGATGAAACGATGATCGATATGGGGGCGATTTTGGGCGGACGTGTCAAAGTTGGCAAACGTGCCCATGTAGGTGCTGGAGCAGTGCTTGCCGGTGTCATTGAACCACCGAGTGCGACGCCTGTAGAAATTGGCGATGGTGCGTTGATTGGTGCAAACGCTGTCGTTTTGGAAGGTGTGCGTGTAGGTGTTGGGGCTGTCGTTGCTGCTGGAGCAATCGTGACAGAAGACGTGCCTGATGGTGCGGTTGTGGCAGGTTCTCCTGCAAAAATCGTCAAAATGAAAGACGAAAAAACAGAAGGTAAGACTGAATTTTTAGATGATTTGAGAAAATAATAAAATTACAGTAAATATGGTATAAACTCCCTCTCTTTTGCTTATAGTAGTAGTAGGAAATGCTTTGTGTACAAAGAAATTTCTGAAAGAGAAGGGAGTTTTTTTATGAAAATTAGTTTGTTTGGAAAAAAGAAATACACGCTTGAACAGAAAAAAGTGTTGAATACACTGACAGATCTCACTGCTCAACTTCATGTTGCGAGAACACTCCTAAATACAACGATCGATGAAGCTCTCATCGATAGCTATATATACGAAATCATTGCCTTGCATAAGAAATACGAATATTTCCTGAAAGAGGCAAAAGATTTGGGCTTGACTTATTTGGGGCAATCCCCAGAAAGAAAAATAGGATAAGGGGGGCAAATTATGGGAAATGGCGGAACGATGGTACTGATATTGCTTGGAATTCTTGGAGGGCTTCTCCTTTTGGGTGCGTATCCAAATTTTGTGAAGAATGTTGTGGTATTTTTGACACGGTCGGTTTTGGGTGGCTTTTTTTTGCTGTTGTGCCAGACTTTTGGCTTTGGACTAGGGCTGAATGTGGCGACAGTTTGCACGCTTGGACTCCTTGGTGTGCCAGGGTTTTTGGGGTTGTTGTCACTCCATCTGTTTTTGTAACTCACAGGAATCGAAACCACTCTTGCGGTGGTTTTATTTTTTTAATTGTGGGAGCAATAACAAAAAAATAGATTTTACATATACTGTAGTATAATTGATCATTGAGAAATGAAATTCAAAAAACTACAGGAGGTCTCTTACATGAAATCAAAAAAGAACTGTCAAAAAACGACGACGACCGAAACACCGATTACACTCAACCACCACGAAAAAACGAGACACTTTGCCTTCGACGGCACGTATTATTATTTTACGATTCCCGATTGCAAAGAAATTGTACAAACTGATTTAGAATTTGCAGTGACGAACGTATTTCCGACTGCGAAATGCTACGATGCCATTGCCTATGATGTCAGCTCACAAAAATTTTTCGTGACTGCCATGCACAATTATACGACGATTTATGAACTCAATTGTTGTATGGAAGAAATTGACTGCATCTGTTTTTCAGGTGGCACACACATCACAGGGGCAATCGCTGATATTTCCTATAATTGCAGTGCGGAAACGCTCCTTGTGGCCTATCCCACTTGCATTATGGAAGTGACAAAAGACGGCACGACAACGGCAATTTTCCGCACACACAACGCATACATCACGAGTATTTGCTCGCTTTGTCCATACCTTATTTATACGGAAATGCGTGGAGATGTCCAAACGCTCCATGTACTTGACGAAACGAAAGAAGTCCACACCGTAGAAATTGCCTCTTCGGGTATCGTTTCAACGATGGTGTTCCACCCATACCTGAATGACGATGACACAGAAACGTACTACATCGATTATACGATACTCAAAAAAGGTTACTATCCATTTATGGAAGAGCAACTGCTTGATAGTGATTGGTTTGAGGTCTCGATCGATAGTTGTAATTTCGATATTTTGACAGCAACGAGTTGTGATTGTACGGAAAATTCTTGTAATGCAATAGATGAAATCATACATTCTGTTGCACTCGTAGAAGCTTCTTTGGCAGGTATTTTAAATGCAGAGGGCGAGAAAATACAATACGCCCTTACGCACGAAGAAGATGTTGAGACGGTGTTGCGTGTCAATGAAGAAGTTAGGAATACGCTGGTGCAAGCAACGCATCTTGAGCAAATATTGTATCATATATTGTCTTTTTTCAAAATGTGTAAGTTGTAATGCTAAGGTGATATCTGTGATTACCCAAAAAAATCTCCCAATACTAAGGCTAACACAGTAAAAGTTTTACTTTTCAAAGCCTAGCTTCGATTTTTTTAAAGGTATTTTTGCGGGGTTTGGGGCAAAGCCCCAAGAACTTTCCCTTAAATCTTCTAAATACTAAGGTTAAGACAGTAAAAGTTTTACTTTTCAAAGCCTAGCTTCAACTTTTTCAAATGTGTTTGTTGGTGGGGTTTGGGGCAAAGCCCCAAGAACTTTCCTTTAAACTTTCCAAATACTAAGGCTAACACAGTAAAAGTTTTACTTTTCAAAGCCTAGCTTCGATTTTTTTGAAAAAATTGCGGAGTTTGAGGCAGAGCCTCAAGGTCTTTCTCTCTCTTTTAGTAAAAATTTTCATAAACCACTTGTATTTTCTCGCTACACGTAGTATGATATTTTGTAGAAAAAAGAATGCAAAAAGGAGTCGAATATGAGAATTAGAAAACGAGCATGGACAGAAGGCGAGTTGCGAGACAACGAAAAAGTAATCAAAACCCCCGAACAATACAAAGGCCGATGGTCAGAATTCTTCGGCAATACCAACCCGATCTACGTCGAAATCGGCTGTGGCAAAGGCGGATTCATCACCGAAAACGCAAGGCGATACCCCGATATCAACTTCGTCGGCATCGAACGCCAAGAAGCCGTCGTGGCAGTCGCTGCAAAATACACAGAACAATCACTTGATAACTTGATTTTACTTTGGGAAAACGCAAGGAACCTCTCGGAATTATTCGACGTCGGCGAATTCCAACGCTTGTACCTCAACTTTAGCGACCCGTGGCCGAAAAAAAGAACGTACAAAAGACGCTTGACGTACGCTGGATTTCTGCGTGAATACCACGCAGTAATGGGCGAGGCAGAACTATTTTTTAAAACAGACAATAAAGGTCTCTTTGAATTTTCTTTGAACGAATTTTGCAAAGAAGATTGGAAGCTTTCTAATATTTCCCTTGACTTGCATAATGGCGATTGCGAAGATAATATCATGACGGAGTACGAGAAGAAATTTTCGGAAAAAGGCGACCCGATTTACCGCTTGGAAGCAAGGAAATCAAGCGAAAAATAAAAAATCTTTGCCCCATAAAAATAAAACCCCGCTTGCCATATATCACAAGAGAGGTTTTATTTTTATGGTTGTAATCTTATTTTTTGTAACTAATCAGAGCCTTATTTATATGAGAAATAAATCATGAAATATTTTACTATTGATCCCCGATTAAATATTGCCAAAATTATCGTTTTATCGAGAGCGGGCGACCACAGGTCGCCCCTACACAAAGCCTAAAATATCAATACGTAGGGG
>JAWXUZ010000124.1:0-6242 GCA_044425835.1 Bacillota bacterium
TATCTCTTGGGTGGCGACCTTTGGTCGCCTGCTCCCCCATAGAGTACTTATTTTTGGCAATATTTAATTGGGGGAGCAATATTTTGACGCTCGATTTGGATTTCGCAGAAGTGGATTTTGCGGAAACGTTCGGTGATTTATACGAATACCGATACATTATTTACTCCACACATAAGCACCAAAAAGAAAAGCCACGTTTGCGACTTGTTTTGCCACTCAGTCGCAATGCAACCGCAGAAGAATACGAAGCAGTCGGGCGGAAAGTCGCTGAAACGATTGGCATCGATATGTTTGACGATACGACATACCAACCGCATCGGCTGATGTACTTTCCATCGACTAGCACGAAAGCGGAGTACGTCTTCAAAAGTCGTGAGAGTGGTACGGATGTCGATGTAGAAAAAATACTATCGGAGTATGACGACTGGAAAGACGTATCGACTTATCCTGTATCGAACCGCACAGAGAAGCACCGAAAAAAGATACTAGGCAAGCAAGTCGATCCTACGACAAAAGAAGGGCTCATCGGTGCATTTTGTCGGACGTACGATGTGCATGAGGTGATTGCTACATTTTTGCCTGAGATTTATATCGATATGACAGAAAACGGTGAGCGGTATACGTTCGCAGAGGGCAGTACATTTGGCGGAGCAATCGTCTACGAAAACGGAAATTTTCTCTACAGCAATCACGCAACGGATCCCGCAGGGCAAACGCTTTGCAATGCATTTGATTTGCTTAGGATTCACAAGTTCGGGCATGAAGATGTAGAAATCAAAAAAGATGTACCCGTATCGAAATTGCCTTCTTTTCAATTGGCATCGGAATTGATCGCCAAAGATGAAAAAGTCAAGTTGCTACTCCATGCGGAGCGACAGGCGGAGGCAATGAGCGAATTTGCAGACTATGTCGAAGAGGAAGAAACCGAAAAAGCAAGTACAGATTGGGTGCTTGAACTGAAAACCGATAAGAGTGGCAAAGTCATGAATCTGATTGAAAATGCAGCAATCATACTGCAAAAAGATCCACGACTTGCGGAGAAAATCAAGTACAACGAATTTACAAAACGCATTGATGTCCTTGGCAAATTGCCGTGGGAGAAAAGGAAAAAGCAACAAGGGAAATCGGAAAAACAAGTGAAATGTTGGACAGATACAGACGATGCTGGACTTAGATATTACATAGAAAAAGTCTACGGCTTAAGGCACAAAGGCAATATTGAAGATGCCTTTACTTTCGTGACGTACAAAAATAGATACCACCCTGTACAGGAATATTTGGACGGCCTCACATGGGACGGCAAAGAGAGAATTGCAGATATTTTCCCTGAATACTTAGGTGCAGAATCCACGAGTTACGCAAAAGAAGTCAGCAAGATTCACTTCACAGCGTGTGTCAAACGGATTTTTGAAAACGGCTGTAAATACGATAACGTCATTATTTTAGTGGGGAAGCAAGGTGTCGGAAAATCGGAATTTATCAAACGCATCGGCGGTGATTGGTATAGTGATACGCTCGACAATGTGCAAGGCAAAGATGCGTATGAGCAGTTGCAGGGCGTGTGGATCATGGAGCTTGGCGAACTTGCCGCACTAAACAAAAAAGAGAGTGAGACCATCAAACATTTCATCGGCAAACGTGAAGACAATTTCAGAAGTGCCTATGCAAAACGGACGGAAACGCACAAGAGACAATGTGTCTTTTGGGGATCGACAAATACATATGAGTTCCTAAAAGATATGACAGGGAATCGGCGATTTTTCCCAATAGACGTTGGAGTCAAGGAGATTCAAAAAAGTATTTTCAATGACTTAGACAAAGAGGTCAATCAAATTTGGGCAGAAGCTGTGACTTATTACAAGCAGGGCAAAGAGATTTACTTGAAAGATGATGACTTGAAACAGTTGGCGGAGCTTGAACAAGATAAGCATTTATCGGTGAGTAATCTGACAGGTGAAGTGCTTATGCATTTGGAAAAGAAATTGCCTACGAATTGGGCGGACTATGATATGACACAAAGGCGAATGTTTTATATGGGCGGTGAGTTTGGAACACCCAAAGAAGGGGACGTGGAACGAACGAAAGTCTGTGTGATGGAAGTGTGGTGTGAGATGTTGGGGGAGGCGAAAAATATGTTGACCACTGGAAAGAGTAAAGAGATTAAGGAAATCATTCTGAAAAGTGGTGATTGGGAGATGGACAATCACCCTAAGAGATTTGGAAAGTTATATGGCAATCAAAGGGGATTTGCTAAAAAGGAAAATCTGATTCTGTAGTCACTGTAGACATTTTGTAGTCATAGTTGTAGACGTCTGAAAGGCTTGATTTAACTGTGTTTATAACCTATGACTACAAAGACTACAGTAAATATAGCAAAAAGACTATGTAAGTAGAAAAAACACGTTTTAATATATTACATTTATCTTAAAACTACGCAAAATAGAAATATAAAAGTAATTAATGGAAAAAGTGTAGACTTTGTAGTCGTTACACATTCAATTATGTAAAAAGCTTGAAATTATCAGTTTTAAGACGTCTACAGAAACGGCTACAAAATTTTTAGTAAATGGAATAAAGATATGAAAACCAGAAGAAAGAGGTGGTCAAATTTTGGAAAAAGAGATAGAGCAGTACTTGGTTCGACTCGTCAAGGCAAGAGGCGGTTTCGCTTTCAAATTCATCTCAACGAATTACGCAGGTGTACCCGATCGGATTGTCTTATTGCCACACGGCAAACTGTTTTTTGTGGAGTTGAAATCGAAAGGGAAGTACCCATCAAAACTGCAAAAGGCAATGTTTCAAAAAATAGAAGTTTTGGGTTTTGCAGTTCATGTAATCGACAGCAAAGAAAAAGTAAAGGAGTTGATCGAGCGTGGAATTTGTACCACATAAATACCAAGAGATGGCATACCAGAAAATTCTTAATACAAAAAAAGTAGGGTTGTTCCTTGATATGGGACTTGGCAAAACCGTCATCACTTTGACAGCAATCGTTCATTTGATGTTTCGATTGTTTGAAATTGATTGTGTGTTGGTCATTGCACCACTTCGAGTGGCAGAAGATACTTGGGCAAGAGAAATTTACAAATGGGATCATCTCAAGCACTTGAAAATCAGTAAGATTTTAGGCAATAAACAACAACGTCTGCAAGCTTTGTATGCGGAGGCGGACATCTATATCATCAATCGTGAAAACGTGGAGTGGCTTGTCAATGAAATGGCAGATTTTAACGATTGGCCATTCGATATGGTCGTACTTGACGAATTGTCTTCTTTCAAGTCGCCGAAAAGCAAACGCTTCAAAGCACTGAAAAAGTGTATCTTAAAAAGCAGTCGGATCGTAGGACTTACAGGTACACCATCACCCAATGGACTGATTGATTTGTGGTCGCAGATTTATTTGCTTGACGGTGGCGAACGTTTAGGCAGAACGCTGACAGCGTATCGAACAAAATATTTTTTACCAGACAAACGCAACGCAACGACCATATTTTCCTATCGTTTGAATGGTGGTGCAGAAGCTGAAATCAAGAATCGAATATCAGATATTTGTATGTCTATGACAGCAAAAGATTGGTTGGACATGCCTGAAAGAATTGACAACATCTACGAAATACACATGACAGAAAAAGAGCGTGGTGACTATGAATCTTTTGAGCGTGAAATGGTGGCAGAGTTTTTGACAGGTGAAGTCACAGCAACATCAAAAGCTGCACTCACAACGAAGTTATTGCAATATTGCAACGGAGCGATGTACCTTGATGGCGGTGGCTATACAGGCACGAGTGAATCGAAATTAAATGCACTAGAAGATGTAATCGAGTCGGCAAATGGGAAGTCAGTGCTTTGTTTTTATGAGTTCAAACACGATTTGGAACGTATCCAAAATAGATTCAAAGAGGCAGTCAAAATCAATAATTCAAAAGATTTGGAGCAATGGAATCGTGGAGAAATTCCGCTGTATTTGGCACACCCTATGTCAGCAGGTCACGGACTCAACATGCAAGATGGCGGTTGTATTATTGTGTGGTTTGGTCTAACTTGGAGTTTGGAACTCTATTTGCAAGCCAACGCAAGACTGCATCGGCAAGGGCAAAAAAAGAGTGTCATCATACATCATTTGATTGTCAAAGACACGATCGAAGAAAGAGTGTATAATGCTTTGCAACAGAAACAGGACGTGCAAAATGATTTGATAGAATCGTTGAAAGCGAAGTATAAAGTGTAGATGGGGTGTTTTATGAAAAAGGGTACATTTATGACATACATTGAATGGTGTAAGAAAAACAAGTTAGAACCGAAAAAGCTACACAATCTAAAACTATATTTGGTAATTTTTGGTGGCGGACAACAAAAGTGAGGGGTGCAAAACTGATGAACCAACAACGAAAGCAATACTTAAAATATTTCTGCTTGCAGTACAAAAATAAGAAAAAGCAACTCGACCAATTCAACTTCTATAAAAGTCCTGACTTTCAAGCCGTTGGCAAATCTTTTTGCAAAGACAACCACGAAAACTTGATTTTGAAAAAGCTGATACTTGAATACGAACTGCAAGCCGTAGATGATTGCATCGAATTTGTGGCAGATGACTTGTCACCGTATCTTTTCGACAACGTGATAAATGAAAAGCAGTTTGAATACCTTGATGTACCAACAAGTCGCCGAAGTTTTTATCGTATGAAAAGTAAATTTTTCAAAATGCTAAATGAAAAAATTTTATGAAAAGAAAAATTGGCACTTTTCCCGTGTAAAAGCATGTTATAATGATATCATGTGATACGTGTACCAAGTGGAAATTCACCTCTAATTGTTGTGATACTTGTCATGTTTCTTACTTGGTACACAATTCACATTTTTAATCCATGATTCTTGATCGAAATCGTGGTAATCATTCGTTTTTCTTGTGAAAAGCAGCCTTTTTTTCTAAATTTTTTGGCTGCTTTTTTATTGAAGAAAATAAAAGGGGGCGAGGCTGACTGAACAGAAAAAAGAAGGGATTGAGTCCAAAACAGAAGCGATTTTGTGAGGAATATTTGGCAAATTCAAACGCAACACAAGCGGCAATCGTGGCAGGCTATTCACCAAAAACGGCAAGGAGTCAAGGACAAAGAATGTTGACAAATGTTGACATTAAAAATTATATAGACGGACGTATGAAAAGCAGAGATGATAACTTGGTGGCGAGTGCAGACGAGATTTTGCAGTACCTAACAAATGTGGTGCGTGGAGAGAGCAAATCGGAAGTTGTGTTGGTTGCAGGTGAAGACGTGCGGAGCGTGAAAAAGACTCCCGATGAACGTGAGCGACTAAAGGCTGCGGAGCTTTTAGGCAAGCGACATGCACTATTTACGGATAAGCAAGAAGTGAAAATCGAATTGCCAATATTCAAAGGTGGTGAAGAATTAGAAGATTGAAAACAGATAAAATCAATAGAAAACTAATAGATATGCGTGATGTGGTCGGCAAAGGGTATGGCACGTTCTGGAACTATAAGGGGCGGTATCGAGTCGTCAAGGGTAGTCGGGCGAGTAAGAAGTCGAAGACGATTGCCCTTTACTATATTTATTCGATGATGCGGTATCACGGTGCGAATCTTTTGGTCGTTCGCAAGACATTTGGCAGTCTGCACGATTCGTGTTTTACTGAATTGTTGTGGGCGATCGATAGACTTTCGGTGACTTCTTTGTGGAAGGTCACAAGGTCGCCACTGTCAATGGAGTACAGGCCAACAGGACAGCGGATTTACTTTCGTGGACTTGACGATCCACTAAAGATTACGTCCATCACTGTACCTGTCGGTTCGCTTTGTTGGATATGGATTGAAGAGGCGTATGAGATTATGAACGAGTCACATTTTGATACGCTGGTCGAGTCGGTGCGTGGCCAAGTCGTAGATGATTTGTTCAAGCAGGTGACGATTTCATTCAATCCTTGGAACGACAAGCACTGGTTGAAACGACGTTTTTTTGATGTAGAAAACGACAAAGACATTTTGGCAATGACGACAAATTACAAATGCAATGAATGGCTTGATGGAGCTGACCTTGCGATGTTTGAACGCATGAAAAAGGAAAATCCAAAGCGGTATGAAGTGGCAGGTCTTGGCAATTGGGGAGTTGTTGACGGTGTGATTTTTGAAAACTGGAAAGAAGAAAATTTTGAAGTAGAGGAAGTGAAGTTGATACCAAATATTCAAGCCGTTTTCGGTTTGGACTTTGGATTTACAAACGATCCATCTG
>JAWXUZ010000125.1:0-6120 GCA_044425835.1 Bacillota bacterium
CAAGTCATACACGATGATTTTTTGTTCTTGTTCGTTGTCAAGACCATACGCAAGAGCAGCTGATGTTGGTTCGTTGATGATTCTTTGTACGTCAAGACCTGCAATACGGCCTGCATCTTTTGTAGCTTGTCTTTGGGCATCGTTGAAGTACGCTGGTACAGTGATGACTGCTTGTGTCACTGTTTCACCAAGATAGCTTTCAGCGTCAGCTTTTAGTTTTTGCAATACCATTGAAGAAATTTCTTGTGGGGAGTATTGTTTGTCGTCTGCTGACACTTTGTAATTTTCGCCCATTTTTCTTTTGATTGAGCTGATTGTGTTATCTGGGTTTGTGATGGCTTGACGTTTTGCAGCGTCACCGATGAGTCTTTCGCCATTTTTTGCAAAACCTACGATAGATGGAGTCGTTCTTGCACCGTCACTGTTGACGATGACAACTGGTTGCCCACCTTCCATTACTGCCACACATGAATTTGTTGTTCCTAAGTCAATTCCGATAATTTTAGCCATTTTTGTATCCTCCTAAAAATTAGTTATATTTTTCTATACTTTACAGTTACTGCTTTCTTAATTCGCCACTTTTACCATACTATGACGAATCACTTTTTCTTTATACTCATACCCCTTTAACATCTCTAGCATGATTTCATTTTCGCCATACGCTGGGTTGTCTTCATGAGCCACCGCCGCATGAAGTTCTGGATTGAACGTTTCGCCGAGTGCCTTAATTTCAGTCACACCGAGTGTATCAAGGACATCTTGAAATTGTTTCATCGTCATCAAAACACCTTTAAAGAAGGGGTCTTCTTCGTCGCCTTTGCCATCTTGGGCTGCGATTGCACGCTCTAAGTTATCGACTACAACGAGTATTTTCTCGATGGTATTTCGTACACCGTCATCGTACATCGACGCTTTTTCTTTGGCGGTTCTTTTTCTGAAATTATCAAATTCCGCTAAGGATCTTTGGTATTTGTCTAAATTTTCAGCCGCCGCTTTTTTATACATATCAGCATCGTCTTCTACGATTTCAATGCCCTCTTCAGCAATTTTTTCGACAGTTTCTTCAGCAGTTTCTTCTATATTAATGTCCTCTACTTCTGTTTCTAGCTCCACTGCGTTTTCTTCCAATTCTTCTTCTTTCAAAATATCCCTCTTTTCTATTCCGAGTTTCTAGTTTTTGGCATCTGGTTTGCTAATGCTCCGCAGACCCTTTTTCTTCTTTTTTCGATTTGTGTTCTAGTACATTTTCAATATTTTTGACTACGCCATTGAGAGCCGATATGACTTGCATATAATCCATGCGAGTCGGTCCTACAATGCCGATTGTACCTTTCATCGTATCATTTAGGCGATACGTCGCCGTGATGATTGTGCAGTCCTCCATGCCTTGCACGGAGTTTTCGCTACCAATTTTGACTTGTAGGTCTGTGCCACTATTTTCTTCCAAAAAGGAAACGAGTCTTTCTTTTTCCTCAAGTACTTGGAAGAGTGGTTTTGCCTTATTGAAGTCTGAAAATTCTGGAAATTCCAAAATGTTTTTCGTTCCAGACATATAGACCTGCGTTTTTTCAGCCGATAGCAATGTCGTTTCTAAGGCTTTCAAAATAGGGGCCAATAAGTCGTCGTAGTCGCCTAAGATTTGTTGCAACACATCTATTTTTTCCTGATTGATTTCAGTCGAAATGCAATTTGCAAAAATAGAATTGATGCTACGACTCATTTTCATAATCTCATCTTCATTCGGCGGGGTATCTACTGGAATGACATGATTTTTGATGTAATTTTCCTCCGTTGCAATGAGGAGCAAAATTGAATTTTCATCGAAAGGCAATAGTCGCATCTGCTTGATTTTTGCTTGTCCCGTGACAGGTTCAGAAATAATCGTCGGGCATTTTGTCAGAGCGGAAACGATATGAGCCGTCTCTTGCATGAGATAGTCAATCTCGTTGACGTTACGACCTAAGATGTTTTGCAAGTCGTTTTGATCTTCTTTTTCAAGAAAATCTTTCTGCAAGAGGTGGTCAACGAAGAGACGATACCCCAAATCAGATGGCACTCTGCCAGAGGAAACGTGCCGTTGCACGATAAATCCCATATCTTCAAGGTCGCTCATCTCATTGCGAATCGTTGCCGAGCTGATGCCAAGACCATATTTTTTTTCGATGGTACGAGACCCCACAGGTTCGGCAGTTTCGATATAGTCATTGATGATGGCTTCTAAAATTTTCAGTTTGCGATCACTGAGTTGCAAATGTGGGGGTACATTTTCAAAACGATCATATAATGTCATAAAACGCCTCCTTCCTGTAGTTAAAAGTGCAAGTTGTTCGAGGTGTTAGCACTCGAGAAAATTGAGTGCTATTACTTGCATACATATACAATACCACCGTTGATATGAATTGTCAATACCTTTTTTTATTTTTCTGAAAAAATATTTTTTGATTGTAAATGGAAATTTAAAAATTTTTTCAATAAAGCCTTTATTAATCTTTCGAGTTGTGGTATAATGGTTATATATTGATTAAAATAAAATTTATGCTATAGGGAGTGAATTGTATATGTCAAATAACGTGCCTTTAAATGAAGAAAATCAAGTAAAAGAAAATAAAAACACTTGTACTTTGATGTACAAAGACGTAAAAGTATTGTCTTTTAATTTGAATAAATTAAATAATGCAAGTGTAATCAATGAAATTTACAATTTGAAGTATGTGCCTTTTTCTTTATTATCTGAAAATGCGACAGAAGAAGGGGTCTTAGAAAAAGCGAACGATCTCAATATTTGGCTTTATAATAGGAATATACTTTCTAGTAGAGCTCATGCGGACGAATTATTTGATGTGTCTAAGATGTATGATTTTTTGGCACTCAATCTCTCCGATCATTATTGGGTCCAAAGAGTTACTGATATGAGGGAACTCAAATACAAAGACATCAACTATTTTGAAAATGAGTTTCCAACAGAACTCGGTGATTTTCTGATGAGAAGTCAAAAATACGATAAGGAAGATTTGAATTCTCCTGTTCTCAATACGAATGGTGCGTTGCCGAAAAAATGGATCATCGAAAAAGGTGTTCGTGTGTTGTGCAAAGGTATTTTAACGGGACACGAACCAGTCAATGAAATCATTGCCAATATCGTTTGCCATTATTCCAATATCCGATACACACCTTATATTTTGGCACACGATTCTACACTAGCAGAGGACGATAACCAAGGGCTTTATTGCAAATGCAATAGTTTTTTGAATATTGATACGGAATACGTTCCTTCCACACACCTAAGATATTATTTCAAAGATGAATCGGCGGGCATTGAGGGGTATGAAAATATCGTAAAATATTATACGAAATTATTGAAAAAAGATGCAGAAAGCATCAGAAAAGAATTGGAAGATATGTTATTTCTCGATTATTTGATTGGCAATACCGATAGACATTTTCATAATTTTGGTTTGATTCGAGATGCCAATACGCTAGAATTTATAGATATTGCACCGATATTTGACAATGGAACGGCTTTGTTCCACAATCATTATTACAATTTGAGAGATTCGTATTCAGAATCGTATGAGGCACTCAGCGAAGATGATTTTACAGAGATCTGTGACCAATACAACAAGACTACATACCAAGATGCGAAACCATTTTTTCAATACCACATCAGCCAAGTGCAGTTGATCCGCAACAGAGAGCGGTATAAAACTACAAATATTGGGGCGATTTTGAGTAGTGTCAAAGCGGTTTTGTCGCAATACAAAAGCAACGAGGAAATGAATTATATTTTGAAAACAATAGAATATCGATTTATCAAATTATTTCCGTCGTAAAAATAATGAGGTAATGAGCATAATTTTTCTGTTTGTCAAATGTTGTATCTATCGCAAAATTTGTGTAAACCTCTTAAATGGTGTAAAATAAAAGTAACCATTTAGGAGGTACTTTTATGCCAAAATACAGATTTTTGTTATCAAAAGAAGAACGAGAAGCAGAAAAAGAACAGAAAGAAAATCCGAGAAATCTAATGGTTGGACTAGATGCAAAGAATTTCAACGACCCACAAGAATTATTCAAAATGATGGTAGGAGAAGTTTTGAAAAATGGGTTAGAGGGAGAACTCGAAGAGGAACTAGGTTATAGCAAGTATGATTATCGCAACAAGGAAACAGAAAATAGCCGAAATGGATATTCAAATAAGCATTTAAAACAAGCTACGTTCAATTTCTCCACAATCTTTCTGCTCCCAATGTAAGGCATCTCAGTATGCCAGAAATCAACACGAGACGTGATATGTCTATGGTTTCTTGCTTCTTTTTACAGGTTTATAATAGACCTGTGACCGTTCTATATGGGGCAATTGGCACTGTCTTCGAACGGAGATTTTATGATCAGTCTCGATGCAGTTCGGGGAGGGACGCCGTTTTTGCAAAAGCAACCCTGGAGAAAATCACGTTCTAATGTCAATTGCCCGATGGTTTTTAACATTTGATTTTGTGTTTTCTCCAGTTCTGCCTCCTTCTTGCGAGCATCTTTGGCTTGCTTATTTCCTTGGAAGGCATTGCTTGCATTTGCTAAAAGCTCTTTCTTCCAATTGCGGATTTGATTGGGGTTTAAGTTGTTTTCGGTGGCGAGAGTGTTGATATCTTTTTCTCCTTGAAGCAATTGAAGAACAATTTTCGTTTTGTGTTCTGTGGCGTAGTTTGATCGTGACATAGTTTACCATCCTTTCGTATTTGAAGTCTTTTAGTATAACATATTCACGATAAAATTGGTAGAGGTTGGTTTGGTTTTATGGTTCCATTATAGTTATGGATTGGGCTTGATTACTACCAAACTGGAGTAGACACTAATTGGGGATTCATATTATATATACCTCAAATACGTTTTCAAAATATCGAAAATAATGCGTGGATTTCCGCTAAATAGCAGGGTATATTCCGCCACAAAAAAATACCCACACCCACTGCACAAATCAGAAATTTCAATGCACCGCCCGCAAATACTCAACTTCCCATTTTCCATCACGACACACTGATGACACGGTGTCGGGAAATTGTTATTGATGATGTAGGGAAAGGCCGATTTCAAGTTAAAAACTGGCACACCTCTCTCCATCATTTTCGAGATGGTGTCACAACATATCGATTTTTCCATTTTCGACAGTGAAAGCTCCCTCGTATCGGGGTAAGGTGTATGAAAATTGAACGAAACCGCTCGGACATTTTTTATATTTTTGGCTGTCAGACAGACATCTTCAATAACATCTTTATTAATTTGGTTGATTGCCATGTAAAAACAGATGTTGTCCGCCGTTGCCTTTTCGATATTTTCCATAATCAAGTCATACGTTTCGCCCCTGATCTCATTGTGTTTTTCCTTGTCGCCATCGAGACTCAAAAGAATCAAATCAGCTTCAGGCAAATCGAGAGGAAATGTGCCATTCGTCACAGTATTGACGATGAGAAAGCCCATTTTTTTGGCTTCGACGACGAGAGTCCGTAGCGTTTTATCGCCATCTTCCCAGAGAAACGTTTCCCCACCGCAAAAAAATAAAATCCGAACACCAATATCGTAGAGGAATTGCATTTCTTTTTTGACTTCTGTATAAGGACGAATTTCAGCAGTGATATTGTTGACGGAGCAATGCTTGCAAGTTAAGTTGCATTTGTCAGTCAAAATAATTGTGCCAAGGATTGGTTTTTTCTGCTTCAGCAGTATGGTTTTGATGCCAAAAGTAGAGAAGTGTAAAAAAGTAGATAGTTTCATAATGACCTTCCAAAATTATTTTATAGAACAAAACAGCCTATGTGACAGAAGAATCTATACACATAGGCTGTAACATTTTTTAGTATAATAGCGGAGAAGGGACTTGAACCCCTGACCCTACGGGTATGAACCGTATGCTCTAGCCAGCTGAGCTACTCCGCCAGAGTTAAAAAAATGGGAGTTATAGGGCTCGAACCTATGACCCTCTGCTTGTAAGGCAGATGCTCTCCCAGCTGAGCTAAACTCCCAAAGCGATCCAGATGGGACTCGAACCCACGACCTCCGGCGTGACAGGCCGGCGCTCTAACCAACTGAGCTACTAGACCATATAAAATTGTAAATGGGTCTTCGGGG
>JAWXUZ010000023.1:0-31326 GCA_044425835.1 Bacillota bacterium
CGACCACTGGTCGCCCCTACAAAACCCACAACTCAAAAACAGAAAAACCATAAGCCGCAGTTTCTTGCGTCTTACGGTTTTCGTATTATTTTTTAATGAATCCATGCGAGGTATGCACTCATGAAATTATCAATTTCACCGTCCATCACCGCACCGACATTGCCTGTTTCTTCGCCTGTTCTTAGGTCTTTCACCATAGTATACGGCATAAATACATAAGAGCGGATTTGACTGCCCCATGTATTTTCTTTGATATCCCCTCTAATTTCTGCGAGTTTTTGCAATTGTTCTTCAATTTTTAGAGCGAGCAATTTACTACGTAGCATTTTCATTGCACGGTCTTTGTTACTAAACTGGCTACGTTCTTCTTGGCATTGCACCACAATTCCCGTTGGGTTATGCGTGATACGAATTGCCGAGGAAGTTTTATTGATATGCTGACCACCGGCACCACTTGCACGATACGTATCGACACGAATATCGTCAGTTTTGATTTCGATTTCGTTGTTATCGTCTTCGATTTCAGGCATCACATCGCAAGATGCGAATGACGTATGACGTCTGCCCGAGCTATCAAATGGTGAAACCCTAACCAAGCGATGGACACCTTTTTCGGCTTTCAAGTAGCCGTAAGCGTTTTCGCCGTTGAATTGCATGGTAATCGATTTGATTCCAGCTTCCTCGCCGTCTAAAATATCGAGGACTTCAACGGTATAGCCTGCACTACTTGCCCATTTTGTGTACATACGATAGAGCATACTCGTCCAGTCGCAAGCCTCCGTACCGCCTGTACCGGCGTGGAGTGTCACAATGGCGTTATGTCTATCGTATTCGCCATCGAGCATAGTTGAGATATGGAGTGCGTCGAATTCGACTATAAAAGTGGCGTTCATTTCTTTTACTTCTTGGTAGATATCGTCGTCGGGTTCTTCCATGCCCATTTCAATGAGTGTGAGCATATCCTCGTGCATTGTCGCCAAGCGTTCAAACTTTTCGACTTTGGTTTTAAGGGCTTTTAGTTGTTGCAAAGATTTCTGGCTTTTCTCCAAGTCGTTCCAGAATTCGGGATCGGCGGAGAGTTCTTCGAGTTCTTCTATCTTTTCTTTCGCACCAGCGACGTCAAAGTGAAGCCCCCATTTCCTCTAATTTTTCATCGTAGGGCATTAAGCCCAAACGAATTTGTTCCAATTCAAACATTTAAAAATCAACTCCTTTGTAGGTAAAAGATAGGACCGTGGACTCTGTCCACACCTGCAATTTTTTAAAAAAAATTGAGTAAAACTTTATTGTTGCGAACCTTAGCATATGAATGAATGATTGATTGATTCATATACCAAAATCAGTGTGATTATTTTAAAAGAATTTTACTTCCCTCTGCCACAGCAATTTTTATATTTTTGACCACTGCCACAGCTACATTCATCATTTCTACCAATTTCATCCGCTGGTTTATTGACTTTTGGCTGTTTTCCAAGTGTATCATCACTGCGATTTGTCGCCATTGCTCCCGGTTGTACGACTGCTTCACGTTGCACTTCTGTTTGCACACGCACACGGTACAACATTTTTAGTGTATCTTCTTGAATATTATCTGTCAATTCTTCAAACATATCAAATGCAGCGAATTTATATTCATCGAGTGGATTTCTTTGTGCATACGCATGCAAGCCAATTCCTTGACGCATACGATCAATATCATCAATGTGATCCATCCATTTTTGGTCGATCACACGGAGCATAATGACACGTTCCAACTCACGCATTCTTTCTTCGTCATTGATTTCTTTTTCTTTCAATTCATAGAATTGATTGCCAAGAGAAATCATACTTTCTTTGAATTTTTCTTTCGACATCGTATCCAAAGAATCTTCCTTAATATTGATCAAACCGATTGGCACAATCGTATTGAAATGTTTGCTAAATCCAGCCATATCCCATTCATCAGGGGCTTGGTCATCGCCAATATAGATATCAACACAATTGCCAACGACTCTTTTGATCATACCTAAAATACTATTTCTTAAGTTTTCGCCTTCGAGTACACGACGACGTTCACGGTAGATAATTTCTCTTTGTTCATTCATTACTTGATCGTATTCGAGCAAATGTTTTCTCGTACCAAAGTGATTGCCCTCTACTTTTCTTTGGGCATTTTCAATGGCTTTGGAAAGCATACCTGCTTCGATTGGATCGTCTTCTGAAATCCCCATCGCATCTACTAATTTTTGTGTACGATCGCCACCGAATAGTCGCATCAAATCATCTTCAAGTGAGATGTAAAATCTCGAACAACCCGTATCCCCTTGACGACCGGCACGACCACGCAATTGGTTGTCAATACGTCTTGATTCATGTCGTTCTGTACCGATGATACGAAGTCCACCAAGTTCAGAAACACCCTCGCCAAGCTTAATATCCGTACCACGACCCGCCATATTCGTTGCAATTGTCACTGCACCCATTTGACCTGCATCCGATACGATTTCTGCTTCTTGTGCGTGGTATTTTGCGTTCAAGACTTGGTGCTTGATGCCTTCTTTTTTGAGCAAACTACTGAGTTCTTCTGATTTTTCAATCGTCACCGTACCCACAAGTACAGGTTGCCCTGTTTCGTGTGCTTCTTTGACTTCAGCAATGACGGCACGGAATTTTCCTGCTTCAGAGCGATACACAGCGTCTTGGTGGTCGATACGTTGGATCGGGCGGTTCGTCGGAATTTCCACAACGTCCATACTGTACGTATTACGGAATTCATCTTCCTCTGTTTTCGCTGTCCCTGTCATACCGGCACGTTTTTGATATTTATTGAAGTAATTTTGGAACGTGATTGTCGCCAAAGTTTTGCTTTCACGTTTCACTTCTACTTGTTCTTTTGCTTCAATTGCTTGGTGCAAACCATCAGAATAGCGACGACCCGCCATCATACGTCCTGTAAATTCATCGACAATGACAATTTCGCCATCATCAATTACGTAATCTTTATCTAAATGCATATTGAAATTGGCTTTCAATGCATTGTTGACATGATGTTGAATTTCTGAATTTTCAGGATCAGAAAGGTTCTCTACATGGAAGAATTTTTCGGCTCTTGCTACACCTTGTTGTGTCAACACAACTGATTTTGCTTTTTCGTCCATGACGAAATCGCCTTCTTCTTGTACTTCTTCTTTCATCAAAGCGTTCATTGCATCTTCTTCATTGACAATGCGACCACGCTCAAGTTTTTTCGCAAACATATCAGCAATGCGATACAAATCCGTCGATTTTGCCCCGCTACCAGAAATAATGAGTGGCGTTCTCGCTTCGTCAATCAAAACGGAATCGACCTCATCGATGATGGCAAAGTGCAAATCTCTTTGTACCATTGCTTCTTTTTTCACGACCATGTTATCACGCAAATAATCAAAGCCATATTCATTATTCGTTCCATACGTAATGTCACATGCATACGCTTCACGACGTTCGTTGCTATCCATATTGCTGACGATACAGCCAACAGTCAGTCCAAGGAATCGGAACACTTCACCAATCCACTCCGAGTCACGCTGTGCGAGGTAATCATTTACCGTGATGACATGCACACCTTTGCCTTCAAGTGCATTGAGATACGCTGAAAGAGTCGCCACAAGCGTTTTTCCTTCCCCCGTTCTCATCTCTGCAATACGACCTTGGTGCATAACAATCCCACCAATCAATTGCACTGGGAAATGACGCATCGAAAGTACATTCGGACGAGAAGATGCTTCTCTTACGACTGCATATGCTTCTGGTAAAATGTCGTCGAGCGTTTCACCTTTTGACAAACGTTCTTTGAATAGCGTAGTTTGTTCACGCAATTCTTCATCGCTCATTGGTTCGTATTTTGGAGCAAGCTCCTCAATTTTTTTGACCAATGGCATTATTTTTTTGATTTCTTTTTCACTATAATTCCCAAATATCTTTTCAAACAGACCCAATTTTGTCACCTCATTATATTCTTTTCGATGTTTCGTGGGTGGAATCACTTCTTTTGGAATCCATAATTCAAAACATCTTATTAAAGATTTGCCCATTTCAGGCACTACTAGTGGTTTTTAGACACACTCTTTTACTAGTGTAACAGAAAATGACCCATTTACGCAAGTGAAATTTGCAAAAATACGAAATTTTCTTATTTATTTAACGATATTTTAACATATCCACCGAAAAACAGACTAATTCACCACGTTTTTGATGTCGTCAATATGCCCCAGCACGAGCATATGCTCACCTTCAGCAAATACATGTTGAACCGAGGGCATAGGCAACATGTGATTTTCCTTTTTCATTGCCATAATATTCATCTTATAGCGATTTCTAAAATCGAGTTCAATGACCGTTTTGCCAATCCATTCAGGCAGCACTTCAATTTCCATAACGAAATAGTCATCAGCAATTTCAATGGCATCGAAAATGCTATCGCAACACGCATGAATGGCGATGCCTTCCGCTGCGTCTTTTTCTGGATAGATGACTTCGTCTGCACCATTTCTTAGTAAAAATTTTGCTTGAATGTCCTCATCTGCTTTGCTATATACTTTTTTTGCACCGAGTTCTTTCAGTAGACTTGTGATTTGCAAGCTGTTTTGGAAGTTCGTCCCCATGCACACAAAACACGCATCGAAGTTGCCAACACCGAACGATTGCAATACTTCAGGACTTGTGCAATCGCCGATTCTCGCACTCGTTGCCAGAGAGAGCACCCCCTCCAAATTGGCTTCGTCTCGGTCGACGATCATCATTTCGCAATCTTCGTTAGAAAAACTGCGACAGAGATGTTTCCCGAACGAACCCATGCCGATAATTAAAAATGATTTCATAGTGATTCACTCCTTCAATCTATGGTTTCAAAAGATACGACTTTGGGGGATTGCCCCAGATTCATACGACCCGTTGTATTTTGCGAGGACGTATTCGCTCAAAACGGGCGACCACAGGTCGCCCCTACGAAAAGCAGAAAAAGTACGATTTTGGGGGTTGCCCCCGATTCATACGACCCGTTGTATTTTGCGAGGACGTATTCGCTCAAAACGGGCGACCACAGGTCGCCCCTACGAAAGGCAGACTCAACCAACAATAATTTTTTCTTTTGGCAATTCCACCGCTGGCTTCGCCCTTTTTTCCATCAACGCCCCTGCAATTGACACACTGCCCACTCGCCCAAAAAACATAATGACCGCAATGAGATAGCGTGAAATCGGTACAAGGTCTCTTGTAATCCCAGCAGAAAGCCCAGCCGTCCCCATAGCGGAGCTGACTTCAATTAGTACTTCCGTCAAAGGCAGTGGTTGCACTGCACAAATGGCAATCGTTCCCACGATGACAAATGAGAGATTGATGGCAACAATTGCCACCGCTTTATTCAGTGTTTCTGGCTCGAGTCGTCTACCAAATGCACCAGCTCTTTTTTTGCCTTGCACAACAGCTACAGTATGTAGGAAAATCACGGCAACGGTTGTGGTTTTGATTCCCCCAGCAGTCGAGCTTGGGCTTCCGCCAATGAACATTAGGATCATGGTCACCAATGCTCCGCCCGTCGAAAGTCCGCCGATATCGAACGTATTAAATCCAGCCGTACGACAAGAAATGGAATGAAACAGTGCCGTCAAAATCCGTTCTTGTAGTAAAAGCCCAGCGTGGAGTGTATTGGCTTCTAGTATGAAAAATAACACTCCGCCACCAAAACTCAAAATGCAAGACATGGCTATGACAATTTTAGAATGTAGCGTATATTTACGGAAACGCAGTCCATGACGATGGACGTCTTGCCAAATCAAAAAGCCGATTCCACCCAAAGTAATGAGGGCGTACATCACGAGATTGATCCAAATATCGTTTGCGTACCATACCAAAGATGAGTATGGTTCTTTGATGCCCATCAAGTCAAAGCCAGCGTTACAAAATGCTGATATCGAATGGAATATACTATAATAAATGCCTTGTGCCACACCAAATTCTGGAATGAATACGAGTGACAATGCCAACGCACCGAGGAGTTCAACCGTCAGTGCAAACAGTACGATTTTCTGTACCAAGCCAACGATTCCGCCGACTTGCAGACCGTTAATGCTCTCAAGCATGATTTCACGTTCTTTCAGACCGATTCGCTTTCGCATCAGTACCATAAACTGCACACCTATGGTCATAAAGCCCATACCGCCGAGTTGTATGAGGAGCAAAACGACGCATTGTCCGAAGAATGTGTAATGCGTTGCCGTGTCGACGACGACAAGACCCGTCACACAAGAGGCGGACACGGCAGTAAAAAATGCTTCCGTGAATGTCGTGCCGTTGTATGAGGAAATCGGCAGTAGCAAAAGGAGTGTGCCAAGGCAAACGACCGTGAAGTAGCCCAAAGCGACTATTTGCAAGTTCGAGAGTTGTTTTCCTGATTTTTTCTTTTTTGTATTTTTTGGAGTTTGTATTTTAACTTCTGCATTCAAATGAATTTCACCTACTTATTTTATATTGAGACACCAACTAAATATTTTCAAAATTATCGTTTGTCGAGAGTGGGCGACCACAGGTCGCCCCTACAAAAAGCTCGAAATATCAATATGCAGGGGCGTACCTTTGGTCGCCCGCTTACATGTCCGCCACCTTATTTCAGAAAAAATTTAATTGGGGGAGCAATAAAGACTATGTATTTGGTGTGCCATGGTTTGAGCGTGTGATGCACCTGTTGTAATTGAGCGAAACTGCCTACCACAGGTCGCCCCTACGTGGTAGTTGTGGGTTGTCAATACATTGGAATGTACGTTTTATCATGTTTTTTCATGCTTTTTTCATACTCCCCTGCTCATCTATCAATTTCTGTTTCGTATCTTCCACTAACAATTTTCTAATTTCAAATAATTTCTCATGGGCTTCTTCCGCTTCTTGATATCCATACGTCTGGTTCAGTTCATACTCCAGTGGCAACCACGTATCGAGTGGCGACTCATTATGCTGTATGACTGCCTCCATCTTATCGAGTGCTTTATAGACTTTCGCTTCTTTCGTCTCAAGTGCGTGCATTTCGTCGAACAAAGCAATCAATTTTTCTTTCGTGGGACTCGACATTTTATCCAAGACACCATAGAGTGCATCGTCTTCTTTTTTGGCATCGTCTTCCGTCTTCAAAAAAGAAGGAATGTCTCCAGTCAGTGCTTCGCCCAAATCGTGCAGTACTGTCATCTTCAATATTTTATGCGTATCCAAGTCTTTCATATCGTCTTCGAGTAGTACCGCCATGAGTGCCACCCGCCATGAATGTTCAGCCACACTTTCTGGTCTGCCTTGGCTTGTGACACAGTGTCTGATATCGTCTTTGAGTCGCTCTGCCAAATGCATGAAGTCAATCAATTCTCTATTTTCCATGGTGACACCTCCTTAATTTACGTCAGTCTTTTTATTATAGCATACTTTTTTACAAAAAACGAGTGCCTATTCAGAAATTATTTGCTACATTTTTTCAAGTTCTTGTATCATTTTTACTAAATACGGTGTACTTGTCAGTGAAACCCGCTCCAAATAGGGGTCGTGCTTTAAAATTTGCTCTTTCAATTCTCGATTGATTGCTGTATGCGACACTTCTTCCTTATAAATGACACCAACTATGGCAGTATGTCCCTCCACCACAACGCCACTTTCTACGATCTGAAAATACGTAGAAATGATATTTTTGATGTCTGCCACTCTCTCCAGTGTTGTTTTTGTGAGATTCGATTTTTGTGCATTCACATACGTTGCATTGCGAAAATCCGTCTGTATCGAGTGGTTATTGCAACTCGTCAACGCAAATAAAAGAAGTGTGATGCAAACCATCTCTATTTTAATTCCCCACGATCCATTTTTACTTTTTATTTTTCTCATGTTTTCTTCCTTTCTTCCCTTTATTTTTAGGAAATTTTCTATAAAAACAGTATGCTCATTAAAAAAAATTTTATGAAAAGGAAATTTTGTCTTTTTATTTTGCAAAAAATAGGGTATACTTAAGAATATACTAAAATTCAGTTCAAGGAAGGAGTGGGTTTATGAAAAGGCAAGAGGATTCGCAAAACAATATGCATACATCAATTGAGCCTGAAATCATACACAATAAGGAAATGAAACTCGACGGCATCGCAATCACACCAGACCAAGGAGGCACAGACAACATGCCAAAACCTCTAAAGGCTGTCCCTCATATTGAGGAACATGCATTTGCGGAGGACGATTTGGAGACTGATGTTGAAATTACAGGTGTAGTCGAAGTGGCACAAGCCACGCAAATACCGAAAAACGCAGTCATGGACAGCACACGAGCAAGCACTCGTATGGCGGGCAATCGCTTTCGAGTCGACAAGGAAATGGAAAAAGAAACGACTGTCCCTGCACCGCAAGAACCCCTAGAAGACAAGCAAGTCGAAAAAAAAGTAAAACAATCGGGAGGCAAACATTTCCGCCCAGCATGGACGAAAATCGTCGTGGAAAATTTCAATCCATTGCCAAAAGATGGCGTATACATACGACGTGAAGACATCAGGGGATTTTATTTCATCTCAGGTCTCACACTGTTTTCTTTGACTTTGTTTGCTATGTTTCCCAAAAAACGTAGATTTTAATATACCATTTACAGTATTTTTTTTCAGAAAGGAATTATCAAAATGAAATTAGGCATCGTAGGTTTACCCAATGTAGGAAAAAGCACATTATTCAACTCAATGACACTCGGCAAGGCAGAAGCTGCCAACTATCCATTTTGTACGATCGACCCAAATGTCGGTGTCGTACCAGTCAAAGATGAAAGACTCAACGTCTTATCTGATTTATATGAATCAAAAAAAATCATTCCAGCAGTCATTGAATTTGTAGACATTGCAGGGCTTGTCAAAGGGGCAAGCAAAGGCGAGGGACTCGGCAATAAATTCTTATCTCACATCAGAGAAGTCGATGCCATCGTTCACGTAGTGCGTTGTTTTGAAGATCCAAATGTCGTGCATGTCGATGGCAGTGTCGATCCGATTCGTGACATTGAAACCATCAGTTTGGAACTCATGTTTTCTGATATGGAAATCATCGATAGACGTATTGCAAAAACAGGAAAACTTGCAAAAGCAGACAAGTCTTTGCAAGCAGAAATGAATATTTTGCAAGAAATCAAAGATGCACTCGACAATGGCACGAGTGTCCGCAGTTTGGAATTCCACACACCAGAAGAGCAAGCATTTGTCGATGGTTTGACACTCCTTTCTGCAAAACCAGTACTCTACGCAGCAAACGTCACAGAAGATGACCTTGCAAGTGACGGAGCAGACAATCCACTCGTAGGCAAAGTGCGTGATTTCGCAAAAGAAGAACACAACGAAGTCTTTGTACTATGTGCAAAAATCGAAGAGGAAATTTCTGATTTAGACGAAGATGACAAAAAAGAATTCCTTGCCGATCTCGGTGTCGATGGTAGTGGTTTGGATCGTTTGATTCTTGCGAGTTATCACCTTCTAGGACTCATCAGCTACTTGACAGCAGGTCCGCAAGAAACGAGAGCGTGGACAATTACGAATGGCACAAAAGCCCCAGGGGCAGCCGGAAAAATCCATACTGATTTCGAGAAAGGATTCATTCGTGCAGAAGTCGTTTCTTTTGAAGATTTGACGAGAGAAGGTTCTCATACTGCAGCAAAAGAAAAAGGACTTGTTCGTTCCGAGGGGAAAGAATATATCGTCAAAGATGGCGATGTGATTTTATTTAGATTTAATGTGTAATCAAATCAACAAAAACAAAAAGGAGAATTAATATGGAATTATTTAAAAATGTAAATTGCAATCAATTTTTCGCTGATGCAAGAAAATTACATGATTCGCTCGAAGATGATAAATCAAAAGAAATCTTTTTGCAACGAATAAACTGGTCTACAACCGGTATTTTAAAGTCATACCCAACTGCAGAAATTAAAGAACTCATACGAGTTCAAAATCCAACTTTTGATACTATTTGTAAACACTTCGAAAACCTCGACCCTGCTGAAACAATTATTTTTTACGGCAGTGGTGTATTTGGACGAGTCATATTAGAGTGTTTTCAATTCACAATAGAAACGCATCCAAATATTATTTTTTGTGATAGAAGAGCTGAAGATATTAAAAAATTTTATAACTTCCCAGTGATTACACCAAAAAAATTAATTCAAGAATACACCACTAATAAAATTTACATTACAACACATCTATATCGACAAGCAATTACAGATTTTCTTTTAGAAAGCAATATTCAAAAAGAAGCAATCGATAATCATTTTACATTGGATATGATATTTTTATATGAAAGTATTTTGGCTTACAATTGTTTTCCTTACGCAGATAGTATGAAAAATCAATATTTCGACGATGTTGTTCAATTCGGAATAGACGAAGTTTTTGTGGATGCTGGGGCATGCGATGGCTTTACAAGTTTTCAATTTGCAAAATGTTGCCCCGATTATAAAAAAATTTATATGCTTGAACCTTCTCCCAAATCATATCAATTTACATTAGAAAATATGACAGAAAAAAAGTTGGCACGTGCCGAATTGATACAAATCGGTTTATTTTCTGAAAAAACCACGCTACATTTCAAATATTCTGCAGAATCACCTGGTGCAAGCAGAATTTTAGAAACTGGTGATATTTCAATCGATGTCGATACCTTAGATCATTTTTTTATCGATAATGCTCTAGAAAACACCACCCCCCCCCTACTTTTATTAAAATGGATATTGAGGGGGCAGAACTTGTAGCGTTGCAAGGCGGTGAGCAAACGATAAAAAAATACAAACCGAAACTTGCAATTTGTATCTACCACAAACCAGAAGATGTTATTGAGCTATTTGCATATATTAAAAATCTTGTTCCAGAATATAAATTTTATATCAGACATTATTCTAATACCCAAACAGAAACGGTACTATATGCAATTCCACCGAAAAAATAAGGAGACCCCAATGGAAACCACCGAATGGATAGAAATTTTCATATCAGTAGACCAATCCGCACTAGAAGCCATTGCAGGTGTATGTTACGAGTGCGGACTGACAGGACTCATGATCCACGACAGCGAAGAATTCGAGGATTTTTTGCAATGTCCCGAGCGTGACTGGGACTACATAGCAGATGAGCTGGTCGATGAGCAAAAAGAAATGCCTACGGGAATTACGGTATTTTTGCGTGATAATATCTACGGACTCGATCAATTATCACAAATCAAATCGGCTCTTGCGACAGTAAAAACACTCGATTTGCCTTTTGCTCTTGGTTCACTTGAATTGACTGTAAAAAACATCAAAGAAGAAGACTGGGCAAACAACTGGAAGAAATATTTCAAGCCATTTCCTGTTGGCGACAAAATCATGATCAAGCCATCTTGGGAAGAGTTGACTGCCCCAACCGATAAAATTATATTGAACATTGACCCCGCCCACGTTTTTGGCACAGGGACACACGAAACGACACAACTCTGTTTGGAGCTTGTGGAAACGCATGTAGAAACTGGAGATACGCTCCTCGACATTGGCTGTGGCAGTGGGATTTTATCGATTGCTGGACTTTTGCTCGGGGCAAGCCACGCTGAAGCCGTAGACATTGACCCGAACTCCATTGCTATTTCTTATGCAAATAGTGATAGAAATGCGATTCCTCGTGAAAAATACACCGTCAAATCAGGCAATATTTTAGAAGACGAATCGCTATCCACTGAATACAAAAATAGAAATTTCGATGTTGTCGTTGCCAATATTGTAGCCGATGTCATCATCGCTTTGACATCAAAAGTGCCTAATTTCATCAAGAAAGACGGTATCTTTTTATGCAGTGGCATCATCACCCAACGTGAAGAAGATGTCATTTCCGCATTGGAATCGGCAAATTTTCAGATACTAGAAATCAAACGTAAAAAAGATTGGGTTGCAATCGCAACGAAATATACAGGAACGGAGGGAAAAACGCATGCCTAAATTTTTTGTAGATCCACCATATGTACACGAAAAAACAATTGAGATTACAGGCGACGATGCGAAACACATTGCCAACGTACTCCGTTGCCAAGTCGGCGAGGAGTTGGTGCTTTGTGACGGGAGTGGCTACGACTATTTCTGTAAAATTGCAGACATCAGCGACATTACAAAACTCATTGTCACAGCGGATATTCTCGACAAAAGAAAAAGCGAAACGGAACCAGATACGAAAATTGTACTCTTTCAAGGCTTACCAAAAGCAGACAAAATGGAGCTAATCATACAAAAAGCGGTGGAGCTTGGTGTCGATACGATTGTACCTGTTTCGACAGAACGCACCATCGTCAAGCTCGACAAAAAAGAAAACAAAAAAATTGAGCGGTGGCAAAAAATCGCAGAAGCAGCAGCAAAGCAAAGTTTCCGTGGGAAAATCCCTGAAATCCATACGAAAGTATTGTCGATGAAAGAAGCACTTTCCATGGCGAAATCGTACAATCACATTTTGATTCCATACGAAAAAGAAGAAACCACAAAATTAAAAGATGTCATTCCAAAAATGAAACACGGGGAATCGATCGGTATTTTCATTGGGCCAGAGGGCGGATTTTCTGAAAGTGAAATTGACCAAGCAATGAGCAACAATGCCGTACCAGTCACACTGGGCAAGCGAATTTTACGCACAGAAACCGCAGGTATGATGGTCATTGGCATTTTGTTGCACGAGTTAGAGGAGTAAACAATGTCAAATTTGAATACGATATATTTTGATAATGCAGCAACGACAAAAGCGTATCCTGAAGTTGCAGAAAAAATGAAAGAGCTATTGCTAGAGATGTATGGCAATCCTTCTTCTGTGACGAAAATGGGCTTATTTGCCGATAAAGAAGTGCGTGCCACAGCAAAATCCATTGCGAATGTCTTGCACTGCAAAGAAGATGAAATCTACTTCACGAGTGGCGGAACAGAGAGCGACAACTGGGCGATTTTTGGCACACAAAAAGGATATGCCCGCCAAGGCAACCACTTCATTACCACAGCAATTGAACATGCAGCAGTCAGCGAACCAATGAAATATATCACAGAACAAGGCGGAGAGATTGCCATTTTGCCTGTAGATGAAAAAGGGTACGTCTCTTTGGAGACACTCGCAGATGCTGTGCGTGAAGATACAGTTTTGGTCAGCATTATGCACGTCAACAACGAAGTCGGTACGGTACAAGACTTGCAAAAAATCGGTGAGACCATCAAAACAAAAAATCCGAAAACGCTATTTCATGTCGATGCGGTACAAGGATTTTTGAAATTTCCAATTGATGTGGTCAAAATGAAAATCGATTTGCTTTCTATGAGCGGACATAAAATCCATGCTGGAAAAGGTGTTGGGGCATTGTATGTCAGCAATCGCTTGACGAAATTCCAGCCCTTGATATATGGCGGTGGACAACAAAAAAGCCAAAGAGGCGGAACAGAAAATACACCCGCCATTGCGGGGTTTGGTGTGGCTGTCGAAAAAAATGCAAAAACCATGAAAGAGCGAGCAAAAGCAGTACAAACCATAAAGACTGCCTTTGTGAGTGGTGTATCTGAAATTGAAAATACGAAAGTCAATGGCGATACCGTGCAAGGGAGTCCGTACATTGTCAATGTCAGTTTCCCCGGATTGCGGAGCGAAGTATTGTTGCATTCCTTAGAAGAAAAAGGAATTTTCACTTCTGCTGGTTCGGCTTGCAATAGCAAAAAAAAGACGGCAAGTCACGTACTTTTGGCAATGGGCATTGACGAAAAAGAAATTGATGCAACTCTACGATTTAGTTTCGTACCAGAAAATACAGTAGAAGAAGTGGAACAGTGTATTTCTGTGTTGAAAGAAGTTGTGCCATTTCTAAGAAAGTACAATCGTTGAGTGTGTCATCTCATTTTGCTTCGCCACCATATTTCATGGCGGTGTGGTGGGGCATATAAGCTGGTGACCAAAGGTACGCCCCTACGTATTGATATTTCAAGCTTTTGTAGGAAGATCTGACCCTGTGGTCGCCCGCTCTCGATAAAACGATAATTTAGCAATACCAAAACAAAAACAGTGCCGATACACACATCGACACTGTTTTTTTTATTACTTTTTCATCTTATCTTACTTCATCTTATTTTGAGGATTTTTCACACTTCAAACAGCTTATTTTTACTTGTTTTATTTCTTATTGAATGTCCATTTGCACTTCTTCATTTGTTGAATCAAGCACATCATCGCCACCATTTAATGTCGCAACACGAGTTGTTGGATTCCAGTGAATATCTGTCACACCAAGAGCCACTGCAAGGTCTCTAAGTGGCAAGAACGTTCTACCATTTACGATTTCAGGGGACGCTGACGCTGGTACTTCAGAACCATTGATGGTAATTGTTTTTGCACCAATTGTCATTGTGATGATTCTTTGTCCGTACATGATTGTCACTGATCTCGTTTCGCCATTCCAAAGTACGCTATTTGTATCTACACCAAGTGCATTTGCAACGACTCTGACTGGTAACATTGTGTAGCCTTCACTACTGATATACGCTGGTACGTCAAGTTCGATTTGTTTTGTACCGGCTGTGATATAGTTTTCGCCGATTGGCACAACGATTTTTGTTGTGAATAAGTTGTCTTTGTCGCTACCTGCTGTGACAACATTCACGAAAGCTTCGTTGACTACTTTGCTGTAATCTGCGAAATCGCCTACTGTATCTTCTTCTGTATTGCCCGCCAATTTGCCAGTACCGAACAAATCTTGTGCAAGCATTGCATCTTCCATACTAGAAGATACCGTCAAGTTATACACACCAGCTGGAATCGTTCTTTGCATGAAAAGTTCCATGTCTGTAATTGCAATATCTGCTGGGATATCATAAGATTCATCAGTCACTGTAAAGGAAAGTGTACCATTTGATACGTCTGTAGTGCCTTTGATTTCCATGTCAGAATCTTCTGATACAACAAAAGTTGCTCCGCTTTCAAATTGAATGATATCGCCACGGTCTACAGTAAAGTTGATGGAGCTTCCTTTGGATAACAAGCCCGCTTCCCATTCAGTTACTGTAATATCACTTTCGATTTTCGTATTTCTGTAATCGATAATCACATCATTTTGTTGTGCAGTTGCAACGTAAGGTGAGATGAATTCAGCAATGACAACTGATTGCGTATCCACCAAACTACCTTGGAATCCAAGTTCCACTTCCCCTTCAAAATCAGGTTCTGCAACGAGTGACAATTCAAATACCACTTTCGCTTTTTCTGTTGCCAATGTGTGATTTACATCGTCAAATACACGACGTTTGAAGTTGAATTCTTCATATTCTCCATTGACATACGCTTCTGCCATAATTGCTTTGAACATTGATGGTGTAACGTCAACTTCATCTTGTGTGAAGTTTGATGCTTCTGTGACATTGACATCTGTTACGAATACACCCTCAGGCAAAGTGAATTGGAAACCGTCTCTCATGCTCCATGCCCCTGGGAAAGATTCTTCGATTGTCACTTCCAAAGATGTGTTGTTGTCTTCGTTGATGTTAAGCCCTGTACTTTTTGTATCCACACTGTTGTACATTACAGGAACTGAGAGGTCACGGTCTACAGATAATGCCACTGTATAATCTACAACGGTTGCCACTTCAAGACTCATTGTGTCCATACCTGAACTAGAAATACGTACAGTTGCCACGTCGCCTTCTTTTGCTGTCGTTGCTTCGATTTTGATATCGTCTACACTAAATTCACTTGCAGCTTTGCCGTCTGTTGTTGCGATTTCTACTGTAAATTCATCAGTATCGATATCGTAAGGTGTATTTCTGATATTTGTGAACGTGTAGTTATCTGGTGAAACAAAAGCAAATCCTTTAGAGATTTTGAACGTAAATTCAGTACCTGCTTTGCGTATCACAGAATCGTCAACGCCGTCATCTGGATCAGAATCCGCTACAGATGGCGTTTCTGCTTGGAAAGAACCCGCCACTGTTTCTTTGACTTTGATTGGGTAATCAAGCACTACATTTTCCTCAGGTGCGACATCGTTGTCACTTTTGATAGTTGCATAAAAACCTTGTTTTACAATTGTTGCATATACAAATTCATTTTCTTCTAATTCAATGTCATCAGAATCAATTGTAACGACAGCAGTTGAATTTGTAGACACACGATTCATGACACTTGCAAGGTCAATGACAATGTAGTTGCCCTCAGCCAAAGCATGTGAACCACGTTCGCCACCGTCTGTTGTCAAAGTGAAAGTCACTTCTTTGCTCGAAAAGTCACCTTCTGCTACAGTGACAGTTGGTGCAGTCGTATCGACTGTGTAATCACTATTTAAAATAGTCACCATCGTTACAAAGTCATCCGCTGTCAAATCATCATAGACAACAGGCGTTTCACCGTCTTCAGATGTTTGTGCTTTGAATTCTGCATTTGTAAGAGACAATGTGAATTTCGTTACAATGTCATCAGAAGATGTCAATAAGTGCATTGTGTCATTGATTCTCAAACGAAGTTCAGGTGCACTTGCACTAGCAGGAGAACCCCCTGCGATAAATCCTGGGGCAATCCCCACTGTTTCTTGTCCCTCTGTGAGAGATGCTGCACCGATAATGCTTGCCGATGCGAGAATGTCTGCACCAGATGCGAGAACCATTTGTGCTGGTATCAAAGATGTTGCCATACTTGCTACCATAAGAGCTGCGATATACTTTTTCATTTTTGTTTCCTCCTTAGAATGTGGTCGATTGCAATTGATAGAAATTTCAACTGCCGACTTTTTGTGTGCCAAGGGGTGAGTGCCAATCCATTCATATGGAGATCCGCTTGATGTTGCCGTATCATTTATGAGATTTACGAATGGAAATTTGACTTCTGCAAACTTCGCAATTTGTGCCTCGCCTTGACTGTAAACTCATTGTACTCCACAGAGAAAAATGTTGCAATATGTTTTTTTAAGTTGTAATTTAAGTGTAATTTTACTGTAATATAACCGCAACGTGGGTATTTCTTCCTATAGATAAATATCTAAAAAATACTGAAATATCAATGATTTTTATGTGTCTATTATTTGGTTTTATATGGAAATTGAAATGCATATATATTTTTTCTTAAATTGAGAATGTAATTTAATTTTATTTTGATATGAAAAATGGTGACATATGGAATTTATCGTTTTGCTGTTGTATGAAACTGGAAATCAATTGGATAATATATGTATTTTTTTTATGGTTCTGTCAATAAAAATGAAATTGTAAGACGGTGAGAGCGTAACAAAACGAGTAGACAAAAAAAATCCACACCACATTTCAATCGTTGAACTCGTTCACAAATGCACCATTGCAAATGCAAAAACTAAATTCAGACCGACGCACAACTAAAAACCTCACCGTCCAAAATGGGGCGGTGAGGTTTTTAGTTGTGCGTCAGTCTGGGCAAAGCCCCAAGGTTTTTATCCCTTGACTTTTGCAATATTTATTTTGAATCAGGAGCAGACAATGCCGCCATTGTGATATAATTGTACGGTTGATTGAAATGTGGCAAGAAGAAAATATCCAATAATTTTAATTTATCAATCGTCACTTTTTCTTGAATTGCAAGAGAGAACATGTGTAGTACAGATGATACATCTTCATCAGATGCCACTTGTGCCCCAACAATTCTTCTCGATTCTTTTTCAAATACAATGCGGAGATCCACTTTGAAGTTTTCACGAATGAAAGTCGCACGTTGGAAATCCTCAAAATCAGTACACATCACATCGAGTCCTGCCGCTTTTGCTTTGTTCATCGTAAGGCCTGTCGATACGAGTTTGAGTCCGAAAATACAAATTGCATTCGAGCCTTGTACCCCGACAGTTTCAAGCGGTGTGCCACATACGTTATGCCCAGCAATGATCCCTGAACGCACGGCATTCGTTGCAAGTGCAATGTGGTTTGTGCCTTGGATTGCATTGTCTTTGATTGTCGCACAATCCCCAACTGCATATACATCCGATTTTGAAGTTTCTTGGCGTTCATTGACTACGTACGCACCATTTCTAAATAATTCCAACTCATCTTTTCCGACTGCATTGTTTGGACGGAACCCAACTGCCCAAACAACCATATCTGCTGGAATGGTTTCTTTGTCTGTTTTGACTGCTGTCACTTTTGTGTCACCAAGGAAACCTTGTACTTGTTGCCCGAATTTCAAAACAATGCCATTGTCAGCCAGTCTTTGTTTCATTTTATCTGTAAATTTTTCGTCGTAATACGTTGGCAAACAAGTCTCGGCTACGTCGATCAAAGTTACATTTTTCCCGTTGAGTTTGAATGCTTCCACAAGCTCTACACCGATATACCCAGCCCCTATGACCGATACATTTTGAATCGATTTGTCTGCTTCTAATTTGTCAATGACTTCTTGTGCGTGTTGAAATAATTTCACTCTTTGGATATTTTCAAGATCGCTGCCATCTACATTTGGAATGATTGGCATAGAGCCTGTCGCCAAAACCACTTTGTCATAGCTCTCTTCGTATTTTTTGCCATCTTTCCCTGTTGCGTAAACGACTTTTTTCGCATAATCAATGCGATCGACTTCTGCTTCCATATGGACAGTTGCTCCTTTTTCTTGCAGTTTTTCTGCTGAGGAGTAAAAAAGTCCGTCAGAGCCATCAATTTGATTGCCAATCCACAACGCCATACCACAACCCAAAAAACTGATATTTGAATTTTTGTCGAATACAACGACTTCGTTGCCTTTGTAGTTGTCGAGAATTGTGTTGACACAAGCGGTACCTGCATGGTTTGAACCTACTACTACGATTTTAGACATATAAATCATCCTCTCTTATTATAAAAGTTATTCCATCATTATCATAATGCACGTTATTGATTGGTTCTATGTAAGTAATATAAATAAGATATACTTATTTGTATTACTTATTACTTAATAATCATTATAAATTAAAAAAGTAGTTTTGGCAAGTAAAATAATTACTATATTCGCAATTGGGCAGTTATTTACAGTTTTATTTGTAAAATATCGCCCTCGGGGTATTTAATTTATACAATACATACAAAAAACAGACCATATCTGCATATAGTCTGTTTCTATCTTCAAATTATTATAAAGGTTTTGCTTCCTTATATAGTTGTAATACTTGATGAATATCCCCTGTCACTAGCATTGATTGTTTGCGGATATCCTCTGGAATTTGTTGTTTTTCGCCATTGATGCAAATGTAGCGTGCCACTTTACTCGATTTGACCATTCCCCAAAATGGATATTTTATAATCCCCGGTGTATTGTATCCCACCCCAAGTTCGAGGAAGACCATCGGTTTGTGCTGATTTTCTGTGATGAACGCTTCGTATTGCTCCAACGCTTTCTGCCAACCTGCATCTTGTACGAACGTATCGTCCTTGCGTAAATTTTGTGTCAACTCTGCCCCACACTTTGGACAATGCGGAATCAACTCCGTTGGGATTTTCATATCGCTTTGTGCTTCCACCATTTTCATTATCATGTCTTCGTTGTCATACGTTTCTTTTGCACAAGGCACAGAACACTGGAAGAGTCCATAATCGCCTTGTGTATAGAAAATTTTATCTTTATCGAAGCCACTGCGGATAAAGGCATGGTCGGCATTTGTAGTCACCACGAAGTAATTTTTATCTTTGACGATATCGAATAAAATATCGTACGTGTCTTTGGGAATTGGTGCAAAACGGTTGGCATGTATATGTCTGCTCCAGTATGCCCAATGCGTTTCCATGTCTGGATAGTCATAAAAAGCAGCAGCGTACATATTTGGAATTTTAAACTTTTCAATGAAGTCAGGGAATAATTTTTCAAACCGCTCGCCACCGTAAATCAAACCAGCTGAAGCAGAAAGACCTGCCCCTGCTCCGATTACAATTGCTCCTGCATTTTCAATGACGGTTTTCATAGCTTGTAGATTTTGTTCTTGTGCGTTCAATTCTTTTTTATCTGATTGTTTTTTCATAAATTTTATAATCCTCATCTTTGAATACGTTGAATACGACTTGCATACGACTCGTTTTTAGAAAGTCTTTCACAGTTGCCACAGCAATTTCAGCCGCAGCTTCATTTGGAAAGTGAAACTCACCAGTGGAGATACAGCAAAAAGCAATGCTCTCTAGGTGATTTTCTTCGGCGAGTTGCAAACAAGACAAGTAACAATTTCGCAAATCTTCTCGGTGGGCCTTCGTCAATTCACCATGCACAATGGGTCCTACAGTGTGCAAGATATACTTCGATGGCAAATGAAATGCTTTCGTGATTTTGGCTTGGCCTGTTTTTTCTTTGTGGCCTTGTTGCACCATCAATTCATTGCAAAGAAGTCGCAATTCCACACCAGCATACGTATGAATGGCATTGTCGATACAGCCGTGGCAAGGGTGAAAACACCCGAGCAAAGCCGAATTGCCAGCATTGACGATGGCATCGACAGCAAGTCTTGTGATATCGCCTTGCCATAGTACGAGTTGCGACGTTTGGTCTATGTGGACGATGCCTTTTTGCTTGGCTTCTTCTTGTAGAAAAACGGCTTCTTGTTGTAGAAATTCATCGGAAATAGGTCTTGGCGGTCGTAGATTGACCAAACTCCGAAAAAGTCGCATTTGTTGTACTTCATCTACAGGAAATGTCTTTGCATCTTCTGCATATTCAGGCATCTCTTCTAGCAACAATGCATTGAGTTGTTGCAGTTGTTCTAAGCGTTTTATAATGACACACCTCCAGTTTCAAAAATACCACTGACATGACATCAGTGGCATATATGAATTGATTCCAAATGCAATTATAAATAAAAATCTGAGTTGCTACCACTGAAAAAGCTACTTGCAGAAGAATTTTTTTGCAATGCTTCTCTATCTTGTTGGATTTGCATGAAGTTTCTTTGTTCACGTATCATTTGCAATAACTCATTTGCTTTTTCGTCTTGTGTCATATTCGCCCAGCTATTTAATAAATCATTTGCAGAATTTGAAGATGCATTATTCACATTAGAATCGTCATAGTAAAATGAACCGACTGCTTGTTGTGCTGCCAAAGAGTTTTTTGCAGTGATTAGCACTTGGTCGTCAGTTGAGTTGATGCCGATGAAATCAGCAGAAAATTCAGTCTCATCAACGGAAACAAACATGTGAGCATCTTTGCCCAATTTACTTGCTTCTTCTAAGTCGTTTGCAAGACCTGTGAGTAATTTTTCTTTATATTCTGGGTCGTCTTTTAATTTTTCAAATGCTTCATCAGAAATTTTGACTGCAAGTGACAAAATGTTAGATGGCAAATCGCTATAGACTTCTTCTAACTCTTTGTAAAATTCTTCTTTGAAGAGAGCCATTTCTTCCTCAGCAGTGAGTGTTTGGGCATCTTCTAGCTCCTCGACAGCGGTATTTTCTACAACTTCTTCTTCCTCTTCCACAGATGTAATTGCACTCGTTGAATACACTGAAGTGACATTCGTATAATTATTGATTTCCATATACATTTCTCCTTTTTCCTTGCGAAAATGCCTTGTGATTCAATCGGAATACACAAGCCGTCCCCAAAAAAGTCCGACGGTTTCATTTCCATAGTATGTTACGCTAACTCATAATTCTTATCGACAAAATTTCAAGATACTTAACACAATTTTTCATTAAAAAAATATAATGGAAATGAATGGGAAGCTAATAATTTTCAAATTTCAAATGCGTATAAAAAATATTTTTTTCATCATAATAAAATAGACAAATAAATTCAAATACCAATACCAATACCAATACCAAAGGAGCTGATTTCATGGGAAAATTTACAACAGGACTTTTTATGGGCGGTGTCGCTGCCATTTTGGGTACGTCGTACGTCATGCAAGATAGAAAAGCGTATCGCAAAATGGTCAAAAAAGGCAAACATATGGCACTACACGCCGAAGAAGTCATGGACGATTTACTTGAAGATATGACGAAAAATTGATCCAAACAAACGCACGATATGCCACCAAAAGCATAAGCATTATGCCAATAAAAAAATATTTTAGGGGTCGCTACACGATTATAATGTGTTTTTATAAAGGAGTTATACTAAAAACTCAATCATCTATGGTCAATAATTCCAAGGCTTTTTGCAGTTGGACATCGCTTTCAGAACGGAGTGTCACACCCGTTGGCAAAGATACGATGTAATCAGGCGTAATGCCTGTGCCTTGAATGGAAATGCCGTTTGGTGTATAATACCGTTTCACCGTGATATTGACGGCTGAACCGTCGCTCAATGGATACGAGGTCTGCACCAAACCTTTTCCATACGTCTGTGTACCGACCAAAGTGGCAGCTTCCAAATCTTTGGCGGCTCCTGCGAAAATTTCTGAGGCACTCGCACTATTTTCATTGACTAGCACGACCATTGGCACGTCGAAATACGAATCGTCCAAATCGAGTGTTTCTTCTCTTCCGCTGTTGTCAATCGTTGAAACTAAGATGCCTTCGGGCAAAATGAGTTCGCTGACATCGTAGACGGAGGTCACAAGTCCACCGAGATTGCCACGCAAATCGATGATTAGGCCAGTGACGTCATCTGCAATGAATTGATCGAGTGCTTCGGCAAATTGGTCGTACGTATTGCTTTTGAAACTCGTGATATGTATGTATCCTATCGTTTCGTCATACAATTCTGGCACTACCGAGCGAGTGATGATTTCTCGTGGTGTCAACAAAAATTCGAGTGTTTCGCCTGTTGCTGGACAAAAAACCTCTAGGGTAATTTGATTTTTTATGTGTGTGGTGTAGCCACTGAGTAGGTTTGCAACTTCAGAAACGGTCATGCCCTCTACCGATATGCCATTGACTTTTTTAATGATGTCATTTTCCAAAATACCGGCTTCTTTTGCCACACCGTCTTCTAAGAGATGGTAAATGACGATTTCATTGTCAACATTTTCAGTAATTTCCACACCGATTCCAACGAAAGAACCGTGGTTATTTGTCAAGTATTTTCCGTATTCTTCACTGCTCATATAGTATGTATACGGGTCTTGCATGCCTTGGAGCATTCCACGAAAAAGGGAATCTTCAACGAAGGATCGATTGATGGGATCGACGTATTGTGTTTCTAACAGCTGAAATATTTGTTTGGTTTTTCTTTCGACTGAGAGATTGACTCCAAAAGGCAAGGCTGCCCAATTGATGAGTCCGTTATTGATTGCAAAATCAAAGCCAAAATGACAAGCCGTCACTGTGCCAAGTGCCACAATAAAACCTTGTGCGAAACTTTTTTTATCCATTTTTTATCGCCTCATTTTCTTTTTATGGAATCACTGGGTTGTTCTAGTGTGACAGAATCAATCGGTCTGGAAGTCAGTGATCCTTAGGGCTTTTACGCTCTACTTTATATCATATGAAAGAATACAACAGACATTCCTCTCTTAAGACAATCACAATCCATAAAAAATATTACCGTTTATGGATTGTTTTTTGTACCAAAATGAATCCATAAACGGTAATATCTATAATTCTTAAAGTTATACTTCTTAAAGTTATACTTCTTAAAGTTATACTTCTTAAAACTATACTTGCAAGTGTTTTCTGATGGACGAGACACTACCAACCGTACCGAGTGCCACACCAAAGGCAATTGCAATCGGTGCAAAGTAAATATAAATTTCGCCAGCAGTTTGGAATTTCACCATATCTGAAATCGGGATTGCTTGGTAAATTACAGACACAATCTGCGAATACATTGGAATCCCCAAAAGAATCGGAATGGTCGAGCCGATAAACCCGATGACTACGCCTTCTAAAATAAAAGGCCAACGGATGAACCAATCGGTTGCACCGACGTATTTCATAATATTGATTTCCACTCTACGGTTTGCAACGGAAATTCGTATCGTATTCATGATGATCATCACGGAAATGCCACACAATACCACCATGACAATGATGCTTGCAAAGTTGAATATTTGGCTGACTTTCATGATAAATTCAGTCTCTGTTTGACCGTGGCGAATGTTTTCAATTCCTGATAATTTCTCCAAGGCACCAAGTACACCACCTTGATTTCTGATGTCATTGATGGAAACTTGCAAGGAGTGTGACAGCGGATTGTTGTTTTTGTCAAGCCCCTCGAAAATGTCTTCATCTGCACCCCAATCCGCTTTCAATGCATCGAGTGCATCGGAGGGCGAAATGTAAGCCACACTTGTGACATTATCAATGTTTTCTATGGCTTTTTTTAGAATTTCAATGTCTGTACTCGTTGGCTCGCCTTCCATAAAAACAGAAATGCCGATGGCATCTTCCATTTGTTTCAAAACGCTATTGAGATTGACTGCCACGCTATAAGAAAAAGCAAGCATAGAAATACAAGCCGCTACCGCCACCACAGAGGCAACCGTCATCAGCAAATTTTTTTGTACATTTCCAAAGCCTTCTCTGATAAAATATTTGATTGTACTAGGCTTCATCGCTATACCCACCCTTTTCAATGTCTTTTACAATTTTGCCACCTTTTAAAGTGACCACTCGTTTTTGCATTTCATCTACAATATCTCTTGCATGCGTTGCCATGACAATCGTCGTGCCACGCTTGTTGATATCTTCTAATAGTTGCATGATTTCATTTGCTGTAGCTGGGTCTAAATTTCCGGTTGGCTCATCGCAAATTAAAATCGGTGGATTGTTGACAATAGCCCTTGCTAGAGCCGTTCTTTGTTGCTCGCCACCAGATAATTCATTCGGGAAATTTCTTGCTTTTGCTCCGAGTCCCACCAAGGATAACACGGCAGGGACATTGCGTCGCACTGCACGGCTTGGTGCTTCTATGACACGCATTGCAAAGGCCACATTTTCATAGACTGTTTTATTTGACAAGAGACGGAAATCTTGGAATACAATGCCTAAATTTCTTCTTAGCATTGGGATTTGTTCTCTTTTGAGTTCATTCGTATTGATTTTATTTATTGTGATATCGCCCCCTGTTGGGTCGAGTTCTTTCAGTAGCATTTTAATCAAAGTTGATTTCCCAGAACCACTCGAGCCGACTATGAAAACAAATTCGCCTTTTGCAATATGCAAATTTAAATTCGATACCCCCCGTGAGCCATTGGGATACACCTTTGTTACATTATTTAACCAAATCATTGCAACGTCTTCCTTTCCTATGTCAATTTCTCATTTTCTTGACACTCCAAACCGATTGTCTAAAAATGAGAATCCATGCAATTTTATAAGTATAGCATAAAATATTTAAAGTAACAAGGGGTTTTTGCAATAAAAATCTTGTGAAACGATTAATAAAATACTAATCATTTTATTTTTTTATGAAATCAATGATAAAAAAGCATAAAGTATCGGTTGATGCACCATATAAATTGACAGCGAGTGCCGTCCAAGTAGTGATAAGAAAGGTACGTCAATTGCCATCAGTTTTTCGTATTTGACGATCGCATCTAAAAAGAGATGGTGCAGAAAATAGCCCATCCAAAATATGAAAATCCAAGGCAATATCGAAAAATAATCTGAGGAAGTGAATCGATAATCGAGGAATCCAAGATACGTAAAAAAGTAACCTTTTTCGTACAAAGAAGAGGGGAGTGGTATGCCCATAATTTCCCCACGATTGACATTATATAATAGAAGAAACATGCAAAAAGAAAGTAAAAATCCCATTTGACTGCTTCGTTTTTTACAATTTTTGAGTAGATGGTGGAGCGGTATGGTCAAGAAAATTGCCGAGCCGATAAAGGTAAGTACACCGAAAATATTTGGGAACTCTGGCACGAAAATAAAACTGCCGACAGTCAAAATCCAACCACAAAGAAAAATGAGACCGCCTCTTTTTTGTGGTTGTTTCATGAATTGGAAGCAAAAACCACTCAATCCAATGAACGAAATACAGATGAATCGTTGTAAAATATGAGAAAATGGCGGACGAAAAAAGGGGAGGGAGTAGTCAAACAAATAGACCATATCCCACCACAGGTGAAACAAAATCATAAGCACCATGACAACTCCACGGTATGTATCTAAAAAAGGGTAACGCATATTTTTTGGTTTCATAGGCACTCCGAAAAGGGTATTTATTTTACACATAGCTTGAATGATGTAGGGGCGACCTGTGGTCGCCCGCCTACACTCTCTTCACCTTATTTATTGCTTACTCGTTTATTTCCAAATACCGCTCCATCACTTCCCACAATTCATCTACCCCAATTTTCTTTTCTCCAGAAAATGGAATCAGCACATCATCACTGCCCAACTGCAACGCTTTGCGAATCACCGATATGTGTTTTGGAATTTGACTGCGTTTGAGTTTATCAATTTTCGTTGCCACAATAATGATATCGTATCCATAATGTTTCAGCCAATCATACATCATGATGTCGTTGGTTCCCGGCTCGTGTCGTGAGTCAATGAGCAGTACAATCGAGCAAAGTTCCTCTCGCTTGGTCAAATATTTCTCCGTCATTTGTCCCCATTTTGCCACTTCCGTTTTCGGTGCTTTTGCGTAGCCGTATCCCGGTAAATCGACAACGTACATCATATGATTGACTTCGTAGAAATTAATCGTTCTCGTTTTCCCGGGGCTTGAACTCGTTCTGGCTAAGGCACGTCTGCCTAAAATTGCATTGATTAATGTAGACTTTCCCACATTTGACTTTCCAGCAAAGGCAATTTCTCGCTTGCCATCGACTGGATAATGTGTAAAATTCGTACCGATATTGGCTAAAAAAGAATCTCTTACTTCCATACTTGCTCACCCTCTCCCAAAGCAATTGGCAATACATCTTCCATCGTTTTTGCCAATGTAAAATCCATTCCCTCACGGATTTCTTCTTTGATTTCTAGTAAATCTTGCTCATTTTGGTGCGGTAAAATCACATGCTTGATGCCGATTTTTTTCGCCGCCAATACTTTTTCTTGCAACCCCCCAATCGGGAGTACTTGTCCACGGATTGTGACTTCGCCTGTCATTGCGACATCGTTTCTGATTTTCTTTTTCGTAAATGCAGATAACATGGCAGTCGTCATGGTAATGCCTGCCGATGGGCCATCTTTTGGTGTCGCACCTTGCGGAATGTGGACATGAATGTCTGTCGTTTTGTAAAAATCTTCGGGCAAGTCGAGTCGCTCACTTTGTGAACGAATGTAAGCGAGTGCCACCTCCGCCGATTCACTCATCACTTTGCCGACATTCCCTGTAAAGTTGAATTTGCCTTCGCCCGACATTGTATTGATTTCGATGGAAAGCGTTGTCCCACCGACAGAAGTCCATGCAAGCCCACGCACAATGCCGACTTGTGGTTCTTTGAAAATTTCGTCTGGTGTGAATTTTTTACCACCGAGGAACGTTTCGAGATTTTGCTTTTTCACCGTCGTTGTTTTCGTTTCATTCGTCATCATATCGAGTACGACTTTGCGACACACCTTGCCGATGGTACGCTCAAGCTGACGGACACCAGCTTCTTTCGTATACATCTCAATCATGGCTTCGATGCCAGTATCTGAAAATTTCAATTCTTTTGCTTTCAATCCGTGCAAGTCTCTTTGCTTTTTGATTAAGTGATTTTTTGCGATATGGAACTTTTCCACATGCGTATAGCTGTTGAGCGTGATGATTTCCATACGGTCAAGCAGTGGACGAGGAATCGAATCGAGCGTATTTGCAGTACACATGAAAAGGACTTTCGATAAATCGTAAGGCACTTCTGCAAAATGGTCACGGAAAGTTGCATTTTGTTCGAGGTCTAAAACTTCGAGTAGGGCAGAAGCAGGATCGCCCGTATGAGTCGAACTCAATTTGTCGATTTCATCGAGTAGTATCAACGGATTGACAACTTTTGCTTGCTTCATTGAATTTAAGATACGTCCAGTCATTGCCCCGACGTACGTTTTTCTATGTCCTCTGATTTCCGATTCGTCTTTCACACCGCCCAAAGACATACGCACGTATTTTCGATTGAGTGATTTTGCAATCGATTTTGCAATCGACGTTTTTCCAATCCCCGGAGGGCCAACAAAACATAAAATCGTTGGCGTTTCATTCGGTGCATTCATACGCACTGCAAGAAATTCCATGATGCGTTCTTTCACTTTTTCGAGTCCATAATGGTCAGAATCCAATATTTTTTGTGCCGCTGTCAGATTCGTGTTTTCTTTCGTCATTTCGTTGTATGGCAAAGCGAGTAACGTTTCTATGTAATTTCTCGAAACGTTAGATTCAGGCGAGGCGGAAGACGTTTTTCTCAATTTGTTGATTTCTTTTTTGATTGCCTCTTTCGTCTGTTCTGGCGGATTTTTTTTGGTGAGTTGATTTTCAAATTCCTCACACTCCGCCACCAAACTTTCACGGTCGCCCAATTCTTCTTGAATGACTTTCATCTCTTCACGCAAATAGTAATTTCGCTGTTGCTTGTCGACTCTCGTTTTTGTTTTGCCTTTGATTTCTTCTTTGAGTTGCAAAATATTTCGTTCTTCTGACAACTGCTCCAATACAAAATCAAGACGTTCCTCTGCGTGCAACATCGACAATATTTCTTGTTTCATTGTGGTAGAAAGCTCCATGCCTGCTGCGATGTAGTCGGCAAGTTCTCCTGGAAAATGTGTTTCTCTTGCATCTTCTAGGACTTCCATTGCCGTTGGATTTTTGATAAAACGCAAATACTCTGTGTACTGCTCAAGGGCAAGTCGCATTGTGGCTTTGGTGTAGTCGTTCGTTTCAAAAAAAACATCCTCATCAATCGGTGTGATTCTTCCATATAATACACCTTTCGTATTTTTGACACTTTTTAATATGGCACGTTGTTTGCCCTCTGCCACGACGTGTGTCAAATTCCCTGGCAAAGTCAAGATTTGTTTGATGACAGAAATCGTTCCGATTGTATACAAATCCTCTTCTTCTGGCTCCATTACATCATCGTCTCTTTGTGTGACGATAAATAATCTGCCATCGACACTATGTTCTGCAATTTCTAACGCTTCGAGAGATGATTTTTTCATCACAGGAAAGCTCATCGCCATATTTGGGAAAATCGTCAGCCCTTTCATTGGGAGCAAAGGAATGATGATACTTGAATTTTTTTGCATCGTAATTTACCTCGTTTTCTATAATTTGCCTCTGGGGCAAGCCCCACATGCACGACAACAGCGACAGTGTTTCGTTTGTGGTGCTTCATTTTTTCGATTGCCTTTTATGAAATCTATCGTTTCTTGCCACTGGTTTTTCAGGAAGTGTAATATCGCTTTATACATCTTCGCACCCCCGAAAAATTTCTTCGTATTTTTTGACATAATGGTCGACGACTTCTCTATGTGGCAACGTGTGAAATGCATCTTTGCCAGTGTCAGATAAAGTAAATACAGCCCGATCGACTTTTTGAAACCAGTCGTACGCATTGCCACGTAGCACCGAAGCATATTCATTTTCTTTGCCGATGGCACGCAATTCTTTGAGTGATTTTGCTCCGCCGACGGCGAATATACAAAGCAATTCAATGGAACGTTCTCGATATGCCGTCAGTACTTTTTCATGTGAGGAGCCACCGATATTGCTTCTGAAATTGCGTTCTGAAAATTCTTTTTCGACTTGGTTGCGGTGACGACTGCTTTTTCTAGCTCCGCTTTTTTTCGGTTCCAGAACGACTTCCACCGTGTGTACAGGGCTATCCATCGCTACAGTAATCAGTCCGAGAGAGAGTCTTTTCAGAAGTCGCAACATATTTTTCCATGCTTTTGTATTTTGACCAGATTCAGGTCGTGGCAAGGCAACGTATACATCTTCCGTCAGTTTTTGTCTATCGATTGCTTGGTAAACGAGTTGCAGTTGGAATTTCAATTTCAGTTCCACGACAATCATATGATCTTCTTTTTGTGCCACCAAATCACACTTTTTGACTTCGCCATCGACGGCGTAGCCTTGTGACACAAAAAAATCATGAATGGGCGGGAATAAATCTTTTTCTTTGTATGCTTCTGCCATTAAAAAGTTCCTCCGTTCATGTAGTTTTCGATGTCTTCAATGGATTTTGGCACGGCCTTTGTCAAGACTTCCGCACCAGTTGCTGTAACGAGAATATCATCTTCAATGCGAATGCCGATTGCCCATTCTTCGATATAGAGTCCGGGTTCAACGGTCAGCACCATATTTTCTTTGAGAAAAAGCCCTGTCGTATTGCCGACGTCGTGCGTTTCAAGGCCGAGCATATGACTGACACCGTGGTAGTAATATTTTGATACTTCTTTTTTTTCTGTGATGAGACCTAATTTTTTTAGCCCCTCAAAATAATGCTCTTTCAGTAGTTCATTCAAGGAAGAAAATGCAACATCAGGGGCAATTTTGTCGATGACTTTTTGCTGTCCCGATAGCACGAGATTGTAAACGTCTTTTTGGCGATCGGTGAATTTTCCATTGATTGGAAAAGTACGAGTCACGTCTCCGCTATAAAAATTGTGTGTTGCCCCAGCGTCTACGAGTACGAGTTCGCCATTTTTGAGTTGCTCATTATTTTTGACGTAATGCAGTATGCAAGCACGTTTGCCACCAACGACAATCGTTGGAAAGGCTTTTTCATGTACCCCTTTTGATTTCAAGATGAAGTCGAAATATGCTTCGAGTTCGTACTCCATCATATCGGCTTTTGCGTGTTTCATCATGTGCAGAAATCCTTGTGCTGTGATGTCGCAAGCCGTACGAATGGAGTTCATCTCCCAGTCATCTTTGGTGAGGCGAAGCTCTGCCATACGTGGGTAACTATCCTTGATTGCGATCTGCGGATATTCATTTTTGATGGTTTCTGCCAAAACGAGTGCATTTGTTTTCTGTATTTCCGAAATGGAGCGACGTTCCAAATCGAGTAATACGGTTTGTATGTGATTGCGAAATAGTATGGTTTCTAAGGCCTCGTCAAATTCGTCGATATAACTGATTTCTGTGATTCCAGAAGTTTTTTCTGCTTCGTCTTTGGTCATTCGTTCGCCGACCCATTTGGCGAGGTCGCCATTTTCTCTTGGGATAAATAATGTAGTGGTTTGACCAGTTTTTACATTTGTTCTTGAATTGTCCATGATGAGGATACAATTTTCTTCTGCAATTCCTGTCAAGTAATAGAAATTGCTTTGCGGTACGAATAGAAATTGTTCGTCCCCTTTTTTATTGAGACTTTGACCAGAAAAAAATATAGCAATTGCATGTTCTTCTAGTGTGAGATTGTTTCTATGATTGAAAAATGGATTCATTGTATGCTCCTTTTGGTATTTTAAGACTGCGGGTAGGAGGTTGTCTCTTTTTCGGGCGACCACAGGTCGCCCCTACACGGTATTATGATACCATTGGTATAGTAGAAAATCGTAGGGGCGACCTG
>JAWXUZ010000024.1:0-30948 GCA_044425835.1 Bacillota bacterium
CCCATTATATCATACATTACTATAAATTACTATACTTTAAAACAAAAAACTTGACGAAAAAAGTGTAGAGTTTATGCACTCTACAGGCTATTTTTACTATATGCAACTGTCAAACTCCCGGGCTATAATTACAAATACCATGAAAAAGCAATTTAGAATAAAAATTTTTTGAAAATATTTGTTTCAGTCAAAAAATGTGATATACTATATGAAAAGCTAGAAAAAAGACAGGCGGTGGAATAGTGAAATTCGATATATTTGAAATTTTCGAGTGCGGAAGTGTTATTTTCGATTTGGTGAAAGAGTTTTCAGGATACCTTCCAATCAAATATCTAAAGAAAAGAAGAGAGAAAAAAAAGGCACGCAAGCAAAAAAGAAGAAAAAAAGCAGACTCACCTTATATGAAACGAAAATCACGCAAGCGATTCAAGAAAAATTTACGTTCTTCCTTTGAGCGTGCCAATTGGTTTTTGTACCAAGCCGAAAGTTTTTGGTACCAAGTCATGGAAATTGAAAAAAAATTGTAATTAGGAGAGAGTATCATATATGAAAAAAATTTGGGAAACAATGAATGAAGAAGAGACGTTCGCTGTTGGGAAAACACTCGGAGAAAATGCAAAAAAAGGACAAGTCTTCGCCTTAAATGGTGACCTCGGTGTCGGCAAAACAGTTCTCACAAAAGGCTTTGCCAAAGGTCTTGCAATCGAAGAACACATCACAAGCCCAACGTTTGCCATCATGCAAATTTACGAGGGGCGACTGCCGCTATATCATTTCGATGTCTATCGCTTGTCGTATGAAGAAGAACTCGAAGACATTGGATATGAGGAATATTTTTATGGAGAGGGTGTCACTTTGGTGGAATGGGCAAACAAATTCAAGGAGTTGATGCCAAAAGATATCATTCAAATTACCATAGAAAAATCACTCGAAAAGGGCTTGGACTATAGAATCATTACATTAGAGAACCATCAGGAGGAAGTATGAAAGTAATCGCAATCGATGCCACTGGCACAACTGCTAGTGTGGCCATCATAGAAAATAAAAAATGTATCGTAGAATTGACAGTCAATGACAAATTGACACATAGCCAGACTTTGCTCCCACTCGTGGCGGAGGCTTTTTCCAAAGCGAATTTGACCATAAATGACATGGACTACATCGCTGCCTCTATTGGCCCAGGCTCATTTACTGGACTGCGGATAGGGGCGGCAACGGCAAAAGGACTGGCACTTCCTACAAATAAAAGGGTTGTTCCTGTTCCTACTTTAGACGCACTCGCATATACTGTTTTTGAGACAGAAAATATCATTTGTCCGATTATGGACGCAAGAAGAAATCAGGTGTATAGCTGTTTTTATACGTGGGAGCAAGGGGGGCTTGTGCCACTTTCTAAGATGATGGCAGAAGACATTGACACCATCATAGAAAAAGCAAAATCGTTCGATAAAAAAGTGATTTTTGTGGGAGATGGTGTGTTTGTCCATGAAGAAGTACTGTCCGCACACGAAAATTTCGTGATGGCTCCAGCACATTGTCGATTACAAAGTGGGGCATCAGTGGCGAGTTTGGCTGTTGTTTTGGCAGAAAAAAATATGGCAATTGACAGCAAAGACTTAGAACTAATTTATTTGAGAAAATCACAAGCAGAACGTGAACGAGAAGAACGCATGTTAGCAGAAATGAACGGAGGGGACGCATGATAGAGTACGTACCGATGGAAGTCAAACACGCAGACGGCGTGACATTTGTCGATGAAGAGTCGTTTTCTGTCCCGTGGCGAAAAGAAGATTTCATCTGTGAAGCGAAAAAAGGCGACAAAGCCATTTACTTTGTGGCAATAGATACTGAAAAAGATATGGTCGTTGGCTACGCTGGTATGTGGCATATCATCAATGAGGGGCATATCACGAATGTAGCGGTACTGCACGACTATCGGCGACAAGGCATTGCGGATCGGTTTATGGAAAAATTAATTGACATTGCCAATGAACGTGAGATGATAGGAATTACACTAGAAGTGCGAATGAATAATGTGGCGGCACAGAAATTGTATCATAAATATGGTTTTCGGTCTGAGGGGATACGGAAAAATTACTATGCGGATACGAAAGAAGATGCCGTCATTATGTGGAAATATTTCCCGATTTATGAGGATTACGATACACTGGAGGAAGATCAAAAACAGTGATTGGAATAAATCATGAAATTTTTTCTTTTCGATATTTGACCTTATTGTTCAAAATATTCTAAGTACTAAGATCAGCTCAATGAAAGTTTTTGTTCTCAAAGCCTAGCTTCCACTTTTTTCAAAGGTGTTTGGTGGTGGGGTTTGGGGCAAAGCCCCAAGGTTTTATCTTTTTAAGTCAGAATTGGAATGCTCCTTTTTGGAATCACGAGAGGAGCTTTGTCATGCAAAAAAAATTACAACTGCAAGAACTCAATCACCCATGCACAAAAACAACGTTCCCATTCCAAACAACCGCCGACTTACCCTCTGGCACGGGTCTTGTTTCCCATGAGGGCCATGACGCCCTTTCCTTTGCACTCCAAATCAAAACAGGCAATCCTCATATTTACGTGGCATGGGAACCGAAATACCAACAAAAAGACTACGTCGTATCGATAGTCAAATCATTCGCCAAAAATATACCACAGTCAAAAGCACCAAATTCTTTGACCGCCTTCGACTGGTGCTACGTCCATAACTTCAAGCACCCGACCGCCCCGAAAGCCTTCCGCTTTCCACCAAAAACAGGCAGACAATTCAAAGAAGATATGCAGAAATTACTCCTAGAAATTATGTACGCAATGGAAGACACTTTTTTCCACCAGCCCAAATACGAGGAGTATTGCCAAAAAATCGACCTCGAATTTGACCAAAAAAGAGAAGAAGTACTAGAAGAAATTACAGCACTCGCTTCTGATTTTGGCTTCCAATTAGAAGAATCGTCAGAGTCGATTTTTTTCATCCCAACAATAGACGGTGTGGCAGTCCCTGAAAAGGACTACGACAATCTACCTGAAACAATGCAAAAAGAAATCGAAAATCAAGCAAGCATACTCGAAGAAAAAGTCGTTCCTTTGCTCGAAAAAATACAGCTGTATCAAGCGAAAAAACAGAAAATGGTCGCCTCGCTCATGGAAGAAACGACGGCAAATACCATCTACCCGAGTATTTTATCCATGGAGCGGACATACGCAAAATTTCCGCATATTGTGGAATATTTGACGGAGGTGGAACGTGATATCATCGAAAATATGCACACTTTCATCTTTGGCGATTCTGCTGAAATGGACTTGCAGTTTGAACGAGGTGAACTCGCATTTCTACGGAATTATACTGTGCATTTACTCGTGGAACAAAAAGAGGCGGACTGCTTGCCTGTCGTCGTCGCAGACCATCTGTCGCCGTCGAAACTACTCGGTGAAATTGTGTACGAACCAACTGAAACTGGGGTGACAACGCACTTCACGAAAATCAAAGCAGGTTTGCTCCATCAGGCAAATGGCGGTATGCTCCTACTGTCGATGCAGTCGCTTCTTTCTGATGCGAAGTGCTATGAAATCCTTATGGGTGTGCTACAAATGGGTGTCATCGATTTTAGTCAATTTTATGAAATGAGCAGTACATCTCTCGCATTGCCAACGATCCAAGCAGAACCGATTCCCTTTCGTGGGAAAATTATTTTGATGGGTGACGTGGCATATTACTACGGCTTACGCAATTTCGATGAGGTGTTTGCGAAACAGTTCCCGCTGAAAATTGCATTTGAAAAAGAAATACCGAACACGAAACCGTATTTGATGGAGTTGGCTCGTTTTGTGAAAGGCTTTGTGGAGAGAGAAGAAACGCTCGACTTTCATGTCCTCTCAATTTGCACTTTGGCAGAATACGCAAACCGTCTATCTGGCAAACGAGGGAAGTTGACGACCGCAGTCGAAACACTCGAAGCGATACTGTCAGAGGCGGTGACGTGGGCAGAGATTGACGGAGCGGATTTTGTGTTGCAAAAGCATATGGAAACTGCAATCAAAATGCGGAGTGAACGCAATGGCAGTGCGAAAAAACAATTGCAAAATCACTTGAAAGACGGCACGATTTTAATTGAAACAGACGGGGCTTCTGTGGGGCAAATCAACGGATTGTCGGTCATTTCCACTGTTGAGGGTGAGAAGTTTGGCATGGTATGTCGCCTCACCGCCACAACGTATATGGGCAAAGACGGTGTCATCAATATCGAAAGAGAAGTCAATTTGAGTGGCGACATTCATAATAAGGGCTTGCAAATTATCGCCGGTTGGATTGGGCAGACGTACGGTCAGCGATTTCCGCTGTCGTTTTCTTGTTCCATTTGTTTTGAGCAAAATTACTCAGGGATTGATGGCGATAGTGCTTCGAGTACGGAGTTGTATTGTATTTTGTCCTCGCTTTCTGAGTTGCCGATTCGCCAAGATATAGCGGTCACAGGGTCAGTCAACCAAAAAGGAGAAATTCAAGGGGTTGGTGGAGTTTCGCATAAAATTGAGGGATTTTTTGCCCTTTGCCAAGCGAAAGGTTTGACTGGAAAGCAAGGTGTTTTGATTCCGAAAATCAATGTCAAAGATTTGATTTTGAGTGCGGAAGTGCGTACAGCTGTGGAGCATGGAGTGTTTCATATTTACCCGATTTCTCGTATTGAGGAGGGGTTGGAGGTGTTGTTGGATTGTGAAGTCGATGTGATTCATGAAAAGGTGATGGGGAAATTACAGAAGTTTCATGAGCAGGGGAACGTTGGAAATTGATGATACTGATATAGAATACTATTTTTCAAGATAGGAAGAACTTGAAAATCAAGGGATAAAGACCTACACGCAACAAAAAGTGTTTGATGGGAATAACCGTCAAACACTTTTTTATTGGATGGTTTTTTATTTTGTCATTTACATATATTACATATATTACATATCACCATTTTTGATGCGTGAAACTATGTATTCCTTGAAATTTTCAACGGCTGGCACCAACGCACAATTCGCCATATACGCCATATATACAACACGTTTGGAATAAATCGTATCGAGTTCTAGCTTTCTTACATTATAATTTTGTATAGAGGTATTATCAGTGATGATTGCCACCCCACGATTGGCAGCCACCATGCCTGCCATAGAATTGATGTCTTCAAATTGGAACAAAATATTAGGCAACAACTGTGCTTTATGAAATAATTCATCGACCAAACTCCGCATACCACTTTCTTTCGTATATGTCACCAAAGGAAACGGACAAATGTCTTGTATTGACACTTTTTTGCGATTTGAAAGTGGATGATGTTCAGGTACAATCACCACAAGCCCTTGCTCATACACGGGAATAAACTCCACGTCTTGCTGATTTTCCACTTTGGAACAAAATACCAAATCATACTTCTCCCGTTTCAAATTATAGAGCAAATCCTTCGTATTGCCCTCATAACACGAAAAAGACGTATCTCTATTTTCGGGATTTTCCAAAAAACCAGTGATGATATCAGGCATAAAATCCGTACCGAGTGTACTCATATACGCTAGACTCACATTGCCACCGGCTGAAGAAAAAATACGTGCGATTTGATTTCTCCCAAGTTCGAGTTGTGCCAACGCATTTTCAACGTAAAACATATACGTTTTCCCATATTTCGTCAAAACGACGTTTCTGCCTTGGCGTTCAAAGAGTTCAGCCCCCAACTCACGCTCAAGCGAAGCAATGGAATGGCTGAGTGTGGGTTGTGAAATATTTAGTTGTTCAGATGCTTTCGTATAATGTTCAAGCTCTGCCAATGTTTTAAAATAGTACAATTGATTTAAGTTCATAATTCCCTCCAAAAGTCAACGATGCGGTAACTTAAATTTTCATTGAGCGGAACGCTCCTTAAGGGTTTCTGTTGTTATACAAGATAGTTTTATTTTAGCAGAAATTTCTTTGAAAATCAATAGAAAAGTTGTTTTTTTTTAAAAATATTAAATTTATATAAAAAATGTACTATTTTTAATATAACTTATTTATTTATTTCATAAGAAAACGATCGATAAATTCTTGCTCCGTCACGATTGGAATATTAAGCGACTTTGCTTTTTTATTTTTTGAGGATTCAGAAAACGCATCATTATTGATTAAGAAATCTGTTTTTTTCGACACACTACCGACGACTTTTCCGCCAAGAGATTCAATTTTTTCAGACAATTCTTTGCGGTTTTTGAATTGCTCCACATCACCTGTCACTACAAAAGTAAGGTTTTCAAGGGGCAAATCACCTTCTGCTATCGCCGTTGGCAAAGCAATTCTCAAAGAAGAAATGAGCGTATTGACGAGTTCTCGATTTTTCTCGACAGCAAAATATGACGTGATGTTATTGGCGATGATTTCACCGAAGCCATCAATTTTTTCTAACTGTTCCGCAGTTGCTTCCATGATTTGCTCCATCGAATATTGGAAGTCCTTGCATAGTAATTTTGCATTGCTCAGTCCTACTTGGTCAATGCCTAAGGCATAAATGAAATTTGGCAGAGCGACATCTTTTCCTTTTTCAATGGAAGCAATGATATTTTCGTACGATCGTTTGCCAAAACCGTCCATCGTCTGTATGGCTTCGCTGTGATTTTCTAGTGAGAATAAATCTGTAAATTCTTTGAGGAAGCCTTTTTCTAAAAATTTACGCAATGTTTCTTCTGAAATACCTTCCATATTGAGTGCATTTCTCGAGACGAAATGGCTGAATTTTTGTATGATTTTCGCCTCGCATAGCGGATTTGTACAATATAAAACTTCGCCATCTCTCACTTTTTCAACGGAAGTTACACCGCCACAGACGAAACAATGCTTCGGAATTTCTAACGTGTCGGATTCTGTTTTATTTTCTGCGACTTGCGGAATGATCATATTCGCCTTATACACGACAATCGTATCGCCAAGCCCAAGCTTCAGCCCTTGCAAAATGCTGACGTTGTGGAGACTGGCACGGCTGACTTCTGTCCCCTCAATATCGACTGGTTCAAAAATGGCGATGGGGTTCATGAGACCTGTGCGAGAGGTGTTCCACTCCACCTCGAGTAATTTCGTTTCGACCATTTCATCTGCCCACTTAAAGGCAATGGCATCTTTTGGGAATTTAGATGTCGTACCGAGCGTTTCGCTATACAAACGACTGTCAAAAGTCATGACGAGTCCATCTGAACCGATGTCAGTGTGCTGTATATTTTCTTTGAATTGCTCTAGCGTTTTCGTCAAATTATCGGCAGTGACCATCTCATAATCAACGATTTCAAAGCCTTGATTTTTGATGAATTGCAGACCGTCTGCCTTAGAATCGGGCAAGGTATCGTCCATCGAAACGAGTGCAAATACCAAAAGAAGTACACCACGTTTGGCGACAATTTCGCTATTTAGCTGACGGACAGTGCCACTACAAAGGTTGCGTGGATTTTTGTATTTTTGGTCGCCATCGAGTGATTCATTGATTTTCTCAAATTGTGTATTGGAGATGACACCCTCGCCACGCAAAACGAGTTTCCCTTGATACGGGATATGCAGTGGCAAGTTTTTGAATTGTCGGGCATTGTGCGTAATGTCCTCGCCGATTTGACCATTGCCACGGGTGATTGCTTGTTGCAACTCTCCATTTTCGTATGTCAAAACGATAGTCAAACCATCGAGTTTCCACGACAGTAGACCAGTGTGATTGCCTAAAAAAGATTGTAGTTTGCCGATTTCTTTTGTTTTGTCTAAGGAAAGCATCGGTGAATCGTGTGGAATTTTGGTCAAATTGGTTAGTATTTCATGACCGACTTTTCTCGTTACACTATTTGATAGAACGACACCTGTTTTTTCTTCCATAAGAGACAGTTCGTCGTATAATTTGTCGTATTCCAAGTTTGAGATGAGTTCTCTATTTTCTTCTTCGTACACTCGATTTGCTTCGTATAATTGGTTAGCGAGTTGTTTCATTTTTTCTATTTCCATACCGTCACTCCTAGTATTATGATATAGTGAATTACAATTATTAATAAAAAAGAAAGACCTTGAGACTCTGTCTCAAACTCTGCGATTTTTTGAAAAAAATCGAGTAAAACTTTGATTTTGCTGACCTTAGTGTGCTGAAAAACTTCTGAAAGGAAGTATTTCAATATTATCTGTTGGGGTACTGAATAATTAGTGGTTGCTGATTAAGTCTAAAACACTGTTATATCAACGTTTGTAAGAATTTTTTACCATTCATCTGCAAGGGTTTATCCCTTGATTTTAGAATCATTCATTTAATCAGCAGTCACTAATTACTTTATTTTGTATAAAACTGAAGCGTGGACGACTGCCCACGCTCGGTATTGTTTTATTGTACTCAATCCACTTTGATTAATTTCGACAATTTCGCCATGAATTTTTTCGTGCCTTTTTCGGCAAATTTCACCGTTACTTCAAAGTCTGCTCCGCCATTGTCAATGGCTTCCACAACACCTATGCCATACTTCGGAGCCCGTACTTTGTCGCCTATTTTATATGATAAAGCGAACTCTTTCGGAGCAGGGAGATCGGGGTTTGGTGCTTTTTTTGGTGGTGGTGCTGCTTGTGTTCTCGTGGTGATTGGGCCGAGTTTTCTATTGTCTCGGTTTGCGTATTTTTCAGCCATACCCGATACAGGACGTACTGGCATATCGATGAGTTCGGCTGGGATTTCTTTCAAAAATCGTGATGGTGGATTGTATTGCGTAATCCCATGTTGCATACGATTTTTTGCGTGCGACATGAAAAGGGCTTCTTTTGCACGGGTAATCCCCACGTAGCAAAGTCGACGTTCTTCTTCAATTTCTTTTTCGCCACCGTACACGACGGCACGGAATCCAGGGAAGATCCCTTCTTCCATACCCACCATAAATACATTTGGAAATTCCAATCCTTTTGCACTATGGAGCGTCATCAAAACAACGACATCATCGCCATCTTCATACGAATCAATATCGGCAACGAGTGCCACATCTTCTAAGAATCCGGTCAAACCGCCTTCGGGATTTTGCTTGTCATATTCCACCGCTTTGTTGACAAATTCGCTGATATTTTCCAAGCGATTTAGGGCATCTTCTGTCCCTTCATTCATCAACAATTGCATATATCCAGAGCGTTTTACAACACCATCAATCAAATCTTTGGAAGAAAATGTTTTGGCATCTTCTTGCAAACTCAAAATCAATTGATAAAAATCACGGAATTTAGGCATTCTCGTTTTCAATTCAGGAATGTCTTCAAGGTGAGCCAATGCTTCATAAAGCGACAAATCATGTTCGATTGCGTACGCATCGACACGCTCAATGGACGTATCGCCAATGCCTCGTTTCGGTACATTGATGATTCTTCGTAGTGCAATCGTATCGGCTGGATTGGCAATGACACGCAAGTACGACAAAATGTCACGGATTTCTTTTCTTTCATAAAATCGCACACCGCCAAAAAGACGATACGGAATATTTTTTTTGACGAATTGATCTTCGACCGATCTCGATTGTGCGTTTGTACGATACAACACTGCCATACTACGGTAGTCTTTGCCTTCTTCTAGCATTTCTTCAATTTTTTCAGCCACAAAACGAGATTCATCATACTCATTTTCTGCCTTAAATACATGTAGAATTTCTCCGCCATCGTTTTCTGTCCAAAGGGATTTGTCTTTTCTTGTGACATTATTGTGAATGACTGCATTGGCTGCTTCGAGTATTTTTTTTGTGGAACGGTAATTTTGTTCTAGCTTGATTACCGTTGTATCTTTGAATTCTTTTTCAAAGTCTAAGATGTTTCTGATGTTTGCTCCACGCCAACCATAAATACTTTGGTCGTCGTCACCAACGACACAGAGATTTTTATATTTTGAGCCAAGCATTGCCACCAACTCATACTGCGAAGTATTCGTATCTTGGTATTCATCGACCATGATATAGCGGAAACGTTCTTGGTATTTTTCGAGAATTTCAGGAAATTGACGGAACAAAAGGACGGTTTTGTAAATCAAATCATCGAAATCAAGAGCGTTGTTATCTTTCAATTTTTGTTGATAGAGTTGATACACTTTCGCAATGCGACTATTTTTCAAATCACTTTTATCGACGGAGGTCAAGAAATCTTGCCATGGAACCATCTCTTCTTTTAAGCTACTGATTTTTGAGATAGTGCCTTTGACTGTCAAATTTTTATCGGTCAAGCTATAGCTTAGTTGTTTGAATACTTCTTTTATGGCACGCTCTTGGTCGTCCATATCGTATATCGAAAATTGAGAAGTGTAGTCCAAAACGTCAATCTCTCTACGTAAAATACGCACGCAAGTCGCATGGAAGGTACTGATCCAAATGTCGCTTGCTTGTTCTTCGCCCACTAATTTTTCTACACGGCTTTTCATTTCTTTTGCCGCTTTGTTTGTGAATGTAATCGCCAAAATATTCCATGGCTTGATGCCTTTTTCTAGCAAATGAGAAATACGCACCGTCAAAGCACCTGTTTTTCCACTGCCAGCCCCTGCCAAAACGAGCACAGGTCCTTCAATTTGCAATACTGCCTTTTGTTGCATTGGATTAAGCTTGTCAAATCCTATCATAAATTCTACCATCCTTATCTTCATATATACATATGAAATAAAAGTGCATTTCCTCAAAAGAGGTTTACTGATTTTTTTTATTTTATTTCTGGTTTTCGTTTTCTTTCATTCTATCAATTAATAATTTATACCCATCTGTGCCATAATTTAAACTGCGGTTGACCCGACTAATCGTAGCCGTGCTTGCCCCTGTCTTTTCAGCAATTTCAGTATATGTGATGCCTTGGTCTAAAAGCTCAGCCACTTCCATGCGTTGTGTGATGGCTTGTAGTTCTGAAACTGTACAAATATCATCAAAAAATTGATGGCATTCTTCCACAGATTCCAACGCCAAAATATATGAAAATAGCCGATCAATATACGGTTTTTTGGCTCGTTTGCCCATGGGATTCCCTCTTTTTCTGTCAATATTTTATTGATTTCTCTTGAGTGTAGCAAGCAATCGTTCAGGTTCGCTATTGAGTACCAAATCCATTGGAAATTCCATCTCGCTTAGCAATTGGTCAACCAAAGTAAAATCTCCAATTTTCGTAACGAAATGGGCATCGCTTCCAAGCGTGACTGGCATTTTTTCTTTCTTTGCAATGGTGAGTAATTCTTTCATTACAACGTCACTGCCCGCACGAAATCCACCTGGATACAAAGAAGCGTTATTCATCTCAATCAACGTACCTGTTTCTTTTGCTTTTTTCATGACAGAGTGGCAATCGACAGGAAATCTCAAATCGCCCAAATGCCCTAAAATATCAATATACGGATTGTCCATCGCATTGAGATACGCCTTTGTGATGACTTTTTCCGATTGTTGGAGTAAATATGGTGCATGAATGCTTGCAATTGCAATATCGAGTTTTTTCAAAATATCTTCTTTCAAATCCACTTCGCCTTGCTCATCTAAAATATTCAGCTCGACCCCTTTTAGAATTTGAACACCATACATTTCATCAGGCAAAATACTCAAATTCGGGAAGAAAACAGCACTCGTTGTATTCTTCATTTTCGGTGCGTGGTCAGTCGTTGCCATCATGGTCAGCCCAACTTCACTTGCCCATTTTAAATTTTCGAGCAAAGTGCTATATGCATGACCGCTAGCAACGGTATGTGTATGTGTATCGATTAAATACTTCAACTCATCACTTCTTTCTAGGAATTTGTCGATTCCAAATTCTCAATAGTTCAATAGTGCTTCCACTTTGTAGCCATCTAAAACTGCACGACCGCCCAAGCCCTCAAGCTCAATCAAAAAGTTAAGTGAAACGACTTCCGCTCCGATTTTTTCAATCATATCAATCATGGCTTTTGCTGTGCCACCCGTTGCGAGCAAATCGTCAACGATCACAACTTTTTGTCCTTTTTTTACAGCATCGACGTGCATTTCAATGACGGCACTGCCATATTCTAAATCGTATTCTTGTTGCAAAACTTCTGCGGGCAATTTTCCTTTTTTTCTGACAGGAACGAAGCCTTTTTTCAGATTGTACGCCATTGGCATGCTAAAAATAAACCCACGAGATTCAGGGCCTAGAATCAAATCAAAGTCCAATCCCTCCATTTTTTTTTGCATTTCATCGACTGCTTGGCAAAGTGCCACAGGATCTTTGAGTAGTGTTGTGATATCACGGAACAAAATCCCTTTTTCCGGATAATCAGGTATCGTTCTGATTGCGTTTTTTAAGTCCATTTTCGTTTCCTCCCTACATTCCTTATAGTATGTTCCCTTACGATTGTTTCGATGGTCTAAAATCTTTGATCAATAGTTGCACGGAAGAGGCTCCGTTATATGTATTAATGTCTAGCGTATAAACGAAATCAATACACACATCGAGCTTCCCTGTTTCTAATAGTATAGCACACTTTTCCTCATTGTACAATTCTTTTAGCAATTCTATAAAAGAATTTAAGCCATCGAAAGAAATTGCGGAAATTCGCACATCAGAAATTGGATCTCTCAAGGCGAATTTCAGTACATTTTTATTTTTTCCAATGATAGAAAATCGAGATACTTCAATATTTGTAGACGCAAAGAGTGATTTTGGATTGCCTTTTCCAAACGGGGCAAGTCCACGCAGTTCTTCGACGAGATCCATTGAAATGTCCGAAAAATCTAAAATTTGATCGATGCGATTGATTGGAAGAAAATCATCTTCTTCTAATGTACAATCGGCATTTAATTTGTTGCGTAACACATCTATATTTTCAACTTCCAAGGAAAATCCAGCCGCCATAGGGTGTCCCCCAAAACGCAAAAATAATTCTTTATGTGCAAACAATCCGAGAAATAAATCGTATCCCTCAATACTTCTGCCAGATCCTTTTGCAAATTCGCCACTTTTTGTAATGACAATTGTTGGGTGATTGTACGTTTCTTTGATGCGACCAGCGATAATTCCGGCAACACTCTCGTTCGTTTCTTCATCGTATAACACGAGGATTTTATCCTTTTCTTGCGATTCGACTTTTGCGAGCAGACGCTCTGTCCCCTCAAGGGTGAGACGTTTTCGCTCTGTATTGAGTGCCACTAAACTTTCGGCAATGGGACTTGCTTCTGCAATATCTTCAGTCAAAAATAAATCAACGGCTTCCTTGCCATTTTCCAAACGACCGGCAGCATTTATGCAAGGTCCAATGACAAAACCGATATGATACTCTTCAATATTTGGTAGAGAAGCACCATTTTTTTCGACCAATTGTTGCAAGCCAAGGTTATTTGACCGCTTTAAAATAGAAAGCCCCGCCCTGACGATGGCACGATTTTCATCAATCAAATCGACGATATCACAAACCGTTCCAATGGCAGCAAAAGTCAAAAGTTCTTCTTGTAACTCTTTTGTATTTTCCAAAGTGTCCTTCATTTTATCAAAGAGAGCCAGTGCAAATTTGTAACTCAAACCAGCGGCACAAAAAAGAGAAAATGGGTACGTACAAAGCGATTGCTTGGGATCGATTATGGCATCTGCTTCAGGCAAAACATCTTCTTTACCGCTTGCTTTTTCAATGAATCCAGGTTCGTGGTGGTCGATTATGACAACCTCCATGCCAAGCGTTTTTGCCAGTGATACTTCCTTAATAGAAGCAATGCCATTGTCACAAGTCATAAGGAGGTTGACTCCTTTTTCGTGCAACAGCTCCACCGCTTTTTCATTGAGTCCGTAGCCCTCTTTGTGGCGATCGGGAATGTAGTACATGACATCTCCACCCACAGCACGTAGCGTTTTGACTAAAATCGTTGTACTCGTCACACCATCGACGTCGTAATCGCCGTAGACCGCAATTTTTTTTTGCTCACGCACTGCCTTTTCAAGAATTTCCACTGCAAGCGTGCCATCTTTCATATCGTGAATCGTTTTGGTAGGCTCGTCAGTTTCGTATAAAAACCGTCTCACCGCCCCACGTTCGTTGATGTTACGATGTGCCAAAGCAAGTGCTGTGGAGCGTTTGATTTGAAATTCTTCCATCATCATATCGATATTGACTTTCGTCCGTTTCAGTACCCATTTCCCCATGTAAGACACCTCTTATTCTAGTTCAGGTTCTCCGTCAAGTTCTTTGTCATCATCTTTTGGTTTGGCTACAGTAAGGAATGTATACCAAATGGAGGCAGAAATGAAAATAGAAGAATAAATTCCAGCCACAATCCCCACCATCATAGGCAAGGCAAATTCTTTAATCGATTGCACACCTAAAAAATAAATAGAACCGACTGCCAAAAAAGTAGTAATTGAAGTATGAATGGAGCGACCGAGTGTTTGTCTGATACTATCATTCATTTTTTTAGCGAGTTCATCTTTTTTATATGATGTGTGATTTTCTCTGACACGGTCAAAAATAACGATCGTTGCATTGACTGAATATCCAAGGACTGTCAGTAGTACGGCAATGAATGCATTGTCGACTGGAATACGCAATACACTATATGCTGTGAGTACAATCAAAACGTCGTGGACTAAGGCCAAAATGGCACTGCCACCTGCACGGAAATCACGGAACCGAAATGAGATATAAATAAGCATTGCCACACATGCCACAACGATTGCTTGAATGGCAGCCGTTTGCATTTGTTCGCTCACGACACCACTGACATCGGCTGACGATAAAATTTCTGAATTAGGATAGACCGCTGCAATGCCCTCTGCGAGTGCTTCACGTTGCACCGAATCAATCGATGGCATTTTTACAATGACTGTATTTGAGTTAGAAACACTTTGAATTTGTACATTGATTTGTCCAGTGACCTCTTCAACGATATTTAGGACGGCTATATCATCAGAATATTCTTCGCCCAAGTCAATTTCCATGGACGTACCGCCTGTAAATTCAATATCAAAATTGAGCATGCCGTTGCCACTGCTTGCATTCATTGCCATAGAAATCAATCCGCACGCAATGATGAGAATGGAAATTGCAAAATACTTCATTCTATTTTCTACGATTTTAAATTCTTTGACTGCTTTTACTTCTTTGACTTCATTTACTTCGCTCATTTGCTTGCACCTTCTTTCAAACCGTAATATTTTCTAGTCGTTACACCAGAATCGACCATAGCGACGATGATTTGTTTTGTAATCACAAACGCTGTGAACATAGAAAGTGCAATCCCAATCATTAGCGTACTTGCAAAGCCTTTGATGGTACCTGAACCCAAATAATACAAAATAATCCCTGCTAAAAATGTAGTGAAATTGCCGTCAACAATGGCGGGCAACGCTCTTTTGAAACCGATTTTCACAGAGGTACGCACTGATTTACCGCTGTTCAATTCTTCTTTGATTCGCTCAAAAATGATGACATTGGCATCGACTGCCATACCGACAGACAAAATAATCCCTGCAAGCCCAGGCAGAGTCAGTGTCACACCAAAGGCACTCAAAGCGAGCATATCGAGTGTCAAATACAAAAGCAATGCCCATGACGCCACAAGCCCCATCATTTTGTACGTGAAAATCATATAGACAATGACGAGAGAAATCCCGACAATACCAGCCGTGATACCAGTGGTCAGTGCATCGGCACCGAGTTTGGCACCGACATTTTGCATTTGAATGACTTCAAGGCGAAATGGCAAAGAGCCAGCTCGAATGATTGCCGCCAAACTATCGGCTTCTTCGACAGTGAAATTACCTGTGACGATCGCTGAGCCATCGGTAATGGCATCGTTTACAATCGGGGCACTGACCACTTCATCGTCCATTACAATTTGTATTGGTTTTCCGATATTTGCTGCCGTTGCCGTTGCGAAATCACGTTTGCCTGTATCTGTAAATTCGAGTAAAACGTATGGTTCTGACATGCCTGAATTGTTCGTATCGCCGACTTGTTTCGTTGCAGTTTTTACTTCTTTTCCTGAAACAACGACATTGCCGTCTTCGTCTAAGAAACTCAATTCGCCTGTTTGTCCAATTTCTTGAATGGCTTCTTCAGGGTTTTCTACACCAGGAATTTGTACACGAATTCGCTTGTCGCCTTCTTTTGCGACTTCTGCTTCTGTGTAGCCTTTCCAATCCAAACGACCTTGCAAGAGTGCAATTGCTGCTTCCATTTCTTCTATAGAAATGCTTTCTTGGTCGCCCTCGTACAAAATGTCGACACCGCCTTGCAAATCGAGACCTTGTTTGATGTTTGAAAGCCCGAACATTTGGTTTTGCCCAATGCCCAAAGCACTCGTTGCAGCAAGACCTAATGTCACACATAGAAGTATTGCCAATCTACTTTTTCCACCTAGTTTCATTGTATTCTCCTTTTCTCAATCAATAAAAAAATCAAACCTGTCTCAACTTAGAGCATAGGTTTGATTGTAGTATAACATAAAATAATTTGAATTTCAAGTAAATCAAGAAAACATTCGCAAAATTAATGTGATAGTGATTCGATATTGAGATACCGACTAAACATTGCCGAAGATATCATTTTATCGACAGCGGGCGACCACAGGTCGCCCCTACAAAAGATCGAGATTTCAAGTTGTAGGGGCGTACCTTTGGTCGCCCGTAATGAATGCTAACACCTTACTTTTGGCGATTTAACTTAGAGCATAGGTTTGATTGTAGTATAACATAAAATAATTCAATCGGTGATTCCCTAAATTCTTATGATTTCATTACACGCTCAGTCGCTATCCTATACGCATCCATATTTCCTCTTGTCCATGTCACAACCAATTTAAGAGAGTGTATCTTCCACTGATTATTTGTACACTTTAATTTATAAACATAATATCCGCCCACTGTGTGGAATAATTCTTTATCATCTGTGCGAATAAAATGTTCGGCTTGCATATAAGCACTAGCATCAGCTTCATCGCACGCATCATTAATAGTAATCACAAAATTTGTCAGTTGGTGTTGTGTTGTGTCAAATCCAGGGATTAGACCTTTCACTTGTGCCAAAAGTTGGTCACTTGTAATGTGAGCGATTGGTCCGTTTGCAAATGACGAAAAATCTACATCTAGTTCATTTGCTAGAATCGATTTATATAAGACCCAATCTCTTAGGTCTGCCGCTGTTGCATATTTTAATATTGTTGTTTGTATAGCGTCTTTCGATAGTAATTGTTGGAACATTTTTTCTTGATTCATTTTAGTACCTCCAATGTATAGTATAATTAAATTCATATCTCTAGTATTTACAATACTTATAATATTATACATCGTGACTGCTGATTCATTGTAGTCGTTAGATTTTCATAAGGCAAGCTTCGCAAAGATAATGGCTAGCATTCAATTAGAGGTTCTTTGTGGAATTAGCTTCGCCCATTCGCACCAAAAATTCCGCCAATCCCCCCTGACAAAATGGCAACAATACCCATCTTCCAAACCGAACCGTAAAAATCCAAAGTCCCCTCCGCCAGATATGCAACGAAAGAAAGTAGTGCTATGTAAAAAATGCCCCCAACTGCACCGATGAGTATGCCTCTTTTTTCTGAATGGATGGCAAAATCATACCCCGCAATGAGAGATGAAACTGCCGTACAAACCAAAACAACGACAGGCAATTTGTCATAGCTCACCCCGTAATTTGTAATGGCGATGCCGTACCCGATGAAGAAAATGCACGTCACCGCAAAGGCCATGACCAAGCCTTTTGCCATGCCAAGGTATGGATTCGTTTTTTGAGCGATTTCTTTTTGTATGGTTTTCGTTTTGATGCGATTTGATTTTTTCGTGTGGTGTGTCTTCGTTTTCAAGATAGTTCCCCCTCGATTGACTTTTGTATAATTTATGTAGTGCAGATAGATTTTATGATGTTTTCGGCATTTTTATTTTTAATATCCTTTTAATCACAATTCAATACAGTATTAAGACCTATAAATTATAGTGATTTATGAGATACTGATAGAATAGAAAGGCATGGTGCTTATTATATGGAGAAAAAAATATTAATTATCGAAGATGAAATCAAATTGGCTCGTTTTATCGAGTTGGAATTGAAATACGAGGGGTATGCAGTCACTGTGTGCCACGATGGACGTGAAGGACTTGAGTTGTTCCACAATGGCACTTTTGATATGCTCTTGCTCGATTTGATGTTGCCGGGACTGACGGGCATTGAAATTTGTAGACGTGTGAGAAAATCATCTCAAGTGCCAATCATTATGCTGACAGCAAAAGATGAAGTCATAGACAAAGTGGCAGGGCTTGACAGCGGAGCAGATGACTACCTCACAAAACCGTTTGCCATCGAAGAACTACTGGCAAGAATGCGTGTGGCGTTCAAACATTGCGAAGACAATGTAGTGACAAAATCACTCATACAAGTCAGAGAAATGGAAATTGACATTGAACGTCGCTTGGTGACCATTGAAGGCACTGTCGTTGAATTGACGAAAAAAGAGTATGAGTTATTGCTCTACCTTGTGCAAAATAAAAATATCGTTTTGACGAGAGAACAAATTTTAAATGAAGTATGGGGCTACAGCTACATCGGTGAAACGAATGTTGTCGATGTCTACATCAGATATTTGCGTGCGAAAATTGACGAGGTATTTGAAAAAAAATTCATTCATACCGTTCGTGGAGTAGGATATTATGTCAAAGAAGATTAAAAGAAGTTGGTATCATAGCATAAAACATATGAAAATTACAAAAAAAATCACGTTGCTATATGGCGGAATCTTTTCTTTTTCACTCTTTATTGTGAGTTGTTTTTTCGGGTTTAATATATCAACGGTACAACAACAAATGGTACGTTTGGATATGTTGCATGCGTTATCTGCCATTGAAAATTATCTGTACACAGGAAATATCAGTGACGAAAAATTGAGCGTTTTGCTAAAAAATACACTGGCAGAAGCAGTCGTATACCACCAAAATACAGGGGCATTGTATTATAACGATTTGGAAAATCTATCTGATTTATTGAATATGAAAGATAATGAAAGTTTATCAAATATCCGCCGTGCCTTGCCTGAAATTTACGCACTGGCAAAGCAAAATATGTTCGGCGACCTTTTGGAAATTCGTTCCATTAAAAAAACAGAGGAAAATGCACTTGAGTATATATTTTATGCAAATGACCGTTCGCAATTTATGATGCTTTCTAAAAGTATGATTACGGAAGATGGTTACTTTCAAATTGATATTTTGCACCCACTAAGCACCGACCAAACGTTGATTAGCACCACGTTATTACAGCTAATCTTTGTCAACATTATAGGTATTATTGCTGCCTTTTTGGTGGGACACTATATTAGTTATCGTATTTTAAAACCTGTCGAGGCACTGCGTTGTGCTGCTGAGAGAATTACAATTGAAGATTTGACGCAGCGAATTTGCATTGAAGGCCCTGACGATGAAATGAAAGAACTCGCCCGCACGTTCAATTCTATGATCGATCGGCTTGAAGGGTCGTTCCAACGGCAAAATCGTTTCATTTCAGATGCCTCTCATGAGCTTCGGACACCGATTTCTGTCATACAAGGCTATGCCAATTTGATGGATCGCTGGGGTAAAAGTGACCCTGATGTATTGCAAGAATCGATTGATTCCATTATTTCGGAAACAAATCATATGTCCTCACTCGTTCGGAAATTATTATTGCTTGCAAAAAGCGATCAAAATACGATGCCGGTGCAAAAACAAATACTCGACCTCAATGCTTTGGTTGAGGAAGTCATGAAAGAATTTGAAATGTTGAATCCGAATCGCCAAACTTCTTATGATATTAAAACGCAAGCAACGATTTTTGCAGATCCAGATCTAATGAAACAACTGCTGCGGATTTATCTTGAAAACGCTGTGAAATATACAAAAGAAAATGATACGATTTCTATGGTGCTTGAAGCAACACCTACCACTGCAAAAATTACAGTAAAAGATACAGGACGTGGCATTTCAGAGGAAGACCTCCCACATATTTTCGATCGTTTTTATCGGGCAGACAAATCAAGAAATAAAGGAATTTCAGGCACAGGGCTTGGGCTTTCCATTGCAAAATGGATTCTTGATGTACACCAAGGCAGTGCAACTGTGAGTAGTGAATTTGGTGCTGGCACGGAATTTATGAATGAGTTTCCGTTGTATCAAGAACAATCGCTAAAACTTGCAAACAAGGAAAAAAACACGAAAAAAGACAGCTCAGAAAAAAACAAGAATTGAAAGAATCGTAAAAAATAAATATTTTGTAGTTGCAAATAAAAAGTATTTTTGTTATAATAATTGAGTTGCAAAAAAAGAAATATAGAAGGCAACCTCCGAAAACCTCTAGCACCAATCTTTCCGATTCATTTTTCCATCAGGCTGCACAAAAATACTCGATGATATATCCGATATCACCTCCGTTTTTTGTACAACCTGCCGAAATAAATGCTCTCGAAAATCTTGGCACTTAGGTTTCCGGAGGTCGCCAGAACTTAGACTTTAGGAGGTTTCCAAAATGAAATATATGAAAAAAATATCGCTCTCGCTTGCGTTGATTTTAATGCTTGGCACAGCAGGGTGCGGGACATCTAGCGAAGACGTCGCAGAAAATTCGCAAGAGGTAACAGAAGAAATCAGTGAAGAAGATATCTTGAAAATTTTAGAAGAACTCTCAGGTGTCAATATGTTAGAAGGCGAAATTGCCTTGCCTGAAATCGGTGTGACGTTTACAATGCCTGAAGAGTTTATTTTGGCGGAAAATGTCAATCTCTTACCTGAGTATGAAATCACAATCGACAATCCGATTTATGCGTATTTACAATATTACTACGCACCTGATGAAAATATGACTGATATCGAAGAAATCAATCTTGAAGAGACGACGATGTACCAATACGCAGCACCAGCCTTTATGTTTTTCGTTGTAAAAGAAGAAAATTTAGAAGAACCTATTGTAGTCAATAGTATGAAATTATATGATACAGTCGAGGAGTTGTCGATAGAATCAGGGTATCATATTTATTTTATGACAGATTATAATGACACTGTACTGCCTTTTGAAGAAGAAGCACAAGCGAAATATGAAGAAGTGGTGGCAATCACGCACAAAATTCTCGATAACGTTGAGACGTCTGTTCCTGATGAAATGGGTGTGCGTCGTCAGATCGAACAAAGCCGACAAGGTTTGGAATTTGTCACTGAAACACTCGATGGCGAACCGATTGACAGCTCTATTTTTAGTGAGTATACTTTGACAATGATCAATTTCTGGGGGTCTTACGTATACCCACAAATTGATGAACTTGAGGATTTGGAACATATGTATTATGAATTGTCGATTCGTTATCCTGATGTCAACTTTTTCCAAGTCATTATTGATACACCAAATGAGGAAGTAGAAGAACTTGTCTTGTCCTTGTACGAAGAAAATGATATCAACTTCAAAGGTGTGAAAACAGATTTGTCTATGGTGGAATGGATTGAAAGAAACTTGACTGGTTTGCCTACGACAATTTTTGTAGATAGTACAGGGTATATATATTCAACTACGATCGAGGGAATCCAAGATACTGATTATTACATGGAAGCAATGGTGGAAATATTGAATGAAATAGGTGTGTAACTAAGGAAACATCTCACAAAATTTTTGAACGCTTTGTGTACCGACTCCCAAAGTTAGATGGAATTTGAAAATCTAATGAAATGGGGTCGGTATTTTTATGACAAAACACCTCTTAGAAGGCATCATGTTACATTTACATCGGCATTGAAAATTACTTGTCCAGTAATCTGTAAATGGCAGAAAATTAGAAATGCAAAAGCTTTATTCTTGACATTTCTTCATTTGAGATGTATACTATATACAATGGAAGTTATGAAAGGAGTTACATTACATGGAAAACGAAAGCAAAATATCGACGGCGGTCATACAACGTTTGCCTAGATATTATCGTTACTTAGGTGATTTATTAGAAAGCGACATCACTCGCATTTCTTCTAAAGAATTGAGTAAAAAAATGAACATCACTGCCTCGCAAATTCGCCAAGATTTGAATAATTTCGGTGGGTTTGGACAACAAGGATATGGATATAACGTTGAATATTTATATAGCGAAATCAAAAAGATTTTAGGTCTTGACAAGCAATACAACATGATCGTCATCGGTGGTGGCAATTTGGGGCAAGCCCTTGTCAATTATACGAAATTCGTGAAACGTGGCTTCGTCATACAAGGAATTTTCGATGTCAATCCCAAACTCATTGGCATGACGATTCGTGACATCAAAGTACATGACATTGATACGCTTGAGATGTATCTCAAAAGCAATACTGTCGATGTGGCAATTCTTACGCTTCCTCGCTCGCAAGCAGTTGAGGTGGCACAAAATCTTGCTACGTGGGGCATCAAAGGCATTTGGAATTTCAGTCACGTCGATTTGCATGTACCAGAAGAAGTGTTGGTGGAAAATGTCCATCTCACAGACAGCTTGATGACGCTACTTTATAAAGTCAATGAAACGTATGGTGAGGAATCATAAGAAAAAAACTGTTTTTTCAAAAATAATAATCGAAAAATCTACTTCAATCTGTTTTGTGGTAGATTTTTTTGTTGTCATAGCACAATTCCTTTCTTTTAGAAGTATTTCCTTTGTTTCTGTGGAAATGGCTTTGCTCGTCCCTTTTTGCGTATCATTTTGCGATAGAAACTTTACACACCGCCTTCATTTTTTTGTATCATGAAGAAAACAAAAGAAGAAATGAGGGAGTGAGTCAATGAACAAATTGAAAATGAGGGAACAACAAATGGCATGGAATGAGGGTTGTCGCCTGTATTTCTTAGAAAAGGCATACAAAATCAAAGAGCCATTTTACAGAGAATTTTTCGTACAATGCATAGAGAGTACGAGTGCTGATTTCTACGAACTTTTTTTTGAGATGAACGCCGAACACAACTGTTTTTTGAAAAAGAAACACATTGCTATTGAGGTGATGTTGTTGCGGTTTTATAAACTTGTGGCAATCCACCATACGATTCGTGTGGCGACGAAAAAGAAGAAAATCGTCTCATGGGATACGATGAAGTTACATATCTACCAAATATTCCAATGCGATGAAAAAGAAAAGGCAGTTGCAGAACTGCTTTACCAATCGGCAAAAGGCAATTACAATGAGTTCCAACGACTCATTATCAAAGTATTGGTGCGGTATGTTTTCGATGAATCAATATTAGATGGATTTTCCTTTGCATTTCTCGGAAATTTTTGGTATAATTCATATAGGAATTTTATGGCGTCTTTCGTGAAGTACGTGCCGTTTGTGGTGCGGTTTCGGCGAGGGGTTGGAGATGTGGGTGCTTTGTAAGTATTGATTCCCCAATTAAATGTTTCCTAAAACAAGGTGGCGAAAATGCAAGCGGGCGACCACAGGTCGCCCCTACATATTGAATTTGAAGTGCAACAATACCATACAGTCAGGAGGATTTTCATGTCAAATCAATGGACAACAGAACAACAACAAGCAATCTCAAAAAGAAATTGTGATTTATTAGTTTCAGCCGCAGCCGGCAGTGGCAAGACAGCAGTACTCGTTGAGCGAATCATCACAAGAATCACAAAAGACACACCGCCCATTGACATTGACCAGATGCTCATTGTGACATTTACAAAAGCCGCTGCTCAAGAAATGAGCCAGAGAATTGGAAAAGTATTGCTACAACAATTACAAGAGGAACCAAAAAATTTCCACATGCAAAACCAATTGACTCTATTGCAAAAAGCTGATATCAAAACAATTCATGCTTTTTGTCTGCAACTCGTTAAGGAGTATTACTATGTTTTAGACCTCGACCCAGCATTTCGCACAGGCGATGTCGGAGAAATGAAACTACTCGAACAAGAAGTACTCGAACAGCATTTCGAGGATTTATACAAAAAAGGAGACCCACGCTTTTTTGCCTTGGTCGAAACGTTTGGCGAGGACACCAAAGATGACGGACTGAAAGAACTCGTCAGAAAAATCGTCCGTTTTGCACAAGGATTCCCTAACCCAAAAGAAGCTTTACAATCTATGCTTTTGCCATATCGACTCGACAAAACCTCTTCGATAGACAATTTATTTTGGATGCCACTCCTTCGTGAAGCCATTTTTGAGCGTGTCGCTTATGCGGAGGAAATGGTCGATCAGGCAATGCGTGTTGCCAGTAGTTCTGCGGGATTCGATGGGTATTTGGAACGCTTACAGGCTGAAATTGAATCGATAGAAAATTTAAAAGAAGCCCTTTCTTCGGTCTCATATAAAAAATGGCATATGGCATATGCCCAAGTGAGTTTTGACCGTCTGCCACCGTACCGTGGTGACGAAAAAGACGAAGCAGAAATCATCAAATCGTACCGCACAAAAGCCAAGGACACAATCGCCAAATTGAAAGAAGATTTCTTTGGTTACGGCGAGGAACTCCACAGAGCCATTATCGAAAATCTCTATCCCATTGCGGAAATTTTAGTCGAAGTCGTCATTGGATTTATGGAGGCTTTCGCTTTGGAAAAAAAGGAACGACGTGTCATCGATTTTTCTGATTATGAGCATTTTGCTTTGCGTATTTTAGTCGAACCAGAAAGCACCATCGACAACATTTTACCAACGAACATTGCAGAAGACTTGCAGTCCAGATACGCAGAAATCATGATTGATGAATACCAAGATAGCAACGTCGTACAAGAGATGATTTTATACGCTGTGTCGGGGGCGAACAAAGGTAAGCCCAACCGCTTTATGGTCGGTGATGTGAAACAAAGCATTTACCGTTTTCGCTTGGCAATGCCTGAACTATTCAACGAAAAATACAAAAACTACCCTCTCGGCGGTGACGGAGGAGAATGTAAGATTTTACTATCTAAAAATTTCCGCAGTCGCCACCACATACTTGAGGGCATCAATTTCATTTTCGAGCAGTGCATGACCGCAGATTTTGGTGATGTCGCATACGACGATTCTGTCGCACTCCATACGGGGGCAAGTTTCCCTGAACCGAAAGATAGCGAAAATATTTCTACAGAAAATGAATTGATTTTACTAGAAACGAAAGATGACATAGCAGAAAATGAGGACGAAGACACAGTTGCAGAGATGAAGCGACAAGAATTGGAACTCGTCGCCGTTGCCAGAAGAATCAAAGAGATGATGCAAGAGAACTTCATGGTGTACGATGGGAAGTTGCAGAGCTACCGCAAAATGAAATTTGGCGACATTGCCTTGTTGTTGCGTAGCCCGAAAAATTTCGCTCCGCTGATGGAAGAAGTATTTGCAAGAGAGGGAATTCCTTATTTTGCCGAAACTTCTGTCGGATATTTTGATGTCGCTGAAGTCGAATTGGTGTTGCATTTCCTTAGAATCCTAGATAATCCAAGGCAAGACATTCCGCTGATTGCCGTCTTGCACTCGCCACTCTATCGCTTTTCAACTGATGAGTTGTTGGAAATTCGCATGTACTTAAAAGAGGGATTATTCTACGAAGCCATCTGTGCATATTACATTGCTGAAGAGGGGATTTCTCTTCCACTGCAAAAGAAAATTGAATTGTTTTTTGCTGATTTTGAGTTCTACCGCCAAAAAAATCTCGAATTGTCACTCTATGAATTGTTGCATTTATTCTATGGAAAAAGTGGATATTTCGACCATCTTGGTACGAAACTGCTTGGCAATCTCTCGCAAGGCAATTTGAAATTATTACTCGATAAAGCGATTGCATACGAAAGTGGAATCCGCACAGGGCTTTTTTATTTCATTCGCTACGTAGAAAATTTAAAACTCATTGGGGACGACAGCCCCACCGCAAAAGATGAGAGCAATTTCAGTGAATTTATGCAAGTCATGACGATTCACAAAAGCAAGGGGCTTGAATTTCCTGTCGTATTCGTTTGTGATATGGGCAAAAATATCAATATGCAAGATTTGACTGCCCCATGTATTACGCACCAAAAATGGGGATTTGCCTTTGATTATACCGATCTCACTCGACGTGCAATCTATAAAACGCTACCGAAAAAAGCCTTGGGTGAAGCCGTAAAACGTGATACATTATCAGAGGAATTGCGTGTGCTTTACGTGGCATTGACCCGTGCGAAAGAAAAATTGATACTCGTTGGGCATGCAAAAGATTTGGAAAAATCCCTTGAAAACTGGGGACATATTGCGAACGAAACGAAGGAACAATTTTCTTTGCCACAACTTCGCCGTGGGCGGACGTACCTCGATTTCGTCGTGCCGTCACTCCTTCGCCATCCCGATTTGAGCAAAACAAATAAGAAATTTGCAATGCGTGGCAATCCCTCTGCATTTCAAAAAACGCTCCTACCGTGGCGAGTGGCACTCCATGAAAAAGCAGATGTTTTGACGTACTTACAAGCAGAAGAGGAAGTCCAAAAAGAGAAGTTGTCGGGCTTTGAAAATTGGGACAGTGAAAAAGTATATAGTTCAGAAAAAGTAAAGCAAGAAATCGAAGATGTATTTTCGTATGAATACCCACATGAACAAGCGACGAAACTCCAAGGGAAAATTTCCATTTCAGAGATGAAGCGAAAATTCCTTGAACAGTCAGAGGAGTCCAGCTTTTTTTCTCCGCCAAAACAGTTGGAATTTCAAGAACTGACGAAAGCAACGAAGACGAAACTATCAGGGGCAGAGCTTGGAACGATTACACATCGAGTGATGGAATTGCTCGATTTTTCAGTGGTGTATACGAAAGAAGTATTAGAAGAAACGCTACTGCAATTTGTAGCAAATGGCAAACTGTTACAGGCAGAAAAAGATGCGGTCAATGCCAATAAGATACTACAATTCTTTGAAAGCGAACTCGGGAAGCGACTACAAAAAAGCCAAGCCGTTGAAAAAGAGAGACCGTTTGCCATGTTGTTGTCGCCAAAAGAAGCAATGTTCGATGAAAATTACGACGACACCGACGACAAAATGGTCGTCAATGGGATTATTGATTGTTATTTTTATGAAAATGACCGCCTGATTTTAGTAGACTACAAAAGTGATGGTTTGGCAAAAGAAGAGGATTTTTTATCGAGATATCAAATTCAGCTAGATGTATATAAAAAAGCCTTGGAAAATGGGCTGGAGCGAAAAGTGGATGAGATGTATATTTATTCTTTTTCGCTTGGGAAAGCGATTTTATGTTGAGGATGTATTGATTTAAAATTAAAAGTATTAACAAAAGATAGAGAAAGAAAGACCGTGAGACGCTGTCTCACACTCTGCGATTTTTGAAAAAATCGAGTAAACTTTTATTTTTCGCTCACACAAGTACGCATCAATTTGAAGCATTGATATTTAATGTTTTTATTTTAATCGATTATATAAGATAAAAATATCCGCTACTAAAAATAGAAAGATGAGTGATCCGATGAAACGAATACTACTCACCATCGCCTACGATGGCACAAATTATAACGGTTGGCAAAAGCAACTCTCCCCACCGATTCCCACTGTCGAAGGGCAACTTGAAAAAGGTCTCCGAAAATTATTCAAAGACCCAAACTTAACATTAATCGGGGCGAGTCGCACAGACAAAGGTGTCCATGCCCATGGGCAACGTGCCACAATCGATGTGGCGACAACTATGCCTGCTGAAAAAATTCCGATGGCGATTCTTGGGTTTATCCCCTCTGATATTGTCATTGTACACGCCGAAGAAGTGCCGATGACATTTCACCCAAGGTATCACTGCGTCAATAAAACGTACGAATACCATATACTGAACCAAAAATTTAGAGACCCGCTCAAACGGTTGTATGGCACTTTCATTTATGGTGATTTCGATGTCGAAAAAATGAATGAGGCGGCGAAAAAATTCGTGGGCAAAAAAGATTTCAAAGGCTTTTGTACCGATGGGAATGAAATGGAGAATACAGTGCGTGAAATTTTCCGATGTCATGTGGAACGTGTCGATCATGAAATTGTAATTTCCGTCACTGGAGATGGATTTTTGTACCATATGGTGCGGACGATTGCTGGCACTTTGATTGGTGTAGGCAAAGGGAAAATGGAATTGTCGAGGATTGATGAAATTTTCCAAACGAGAGACCGCCAAAAAGCATGGTATACGGCTGAGGCACAGGCACTTGTGCTAAAGGAAATTACATATGATATGATATGATGATATTGAGATGCCAGCTAAATATTGAAAAAATTATCGTTTTATAGGCGACCACAGTGTCAGATCTTCCTACAAAAAGCCTGAAATATCAATGTGTAGGGGCGTACCTTTGGTCGCTCGCTTACATATCCTCCACTTTATTTTAGGAAATATTTAATTTGGGAGCAATATATAAATGTACTATTTTTTAAAGTTATGTTTTTGATGATTCATTTCGTATAATTCTGCCTAGGCAACAATAATTATTTCATGATAACGAGAGTACTGACACGATCAGGAAGAGGCACTTTACACAGTTTCAAATTTTAAAAAAAATATTGTATTTTTTTGGAAAATGAAGTATACTATAATTGGTATGGTGTATATAGCACTTTTTTCTGTGGGGTTGCAGAAAGTTACCATCGGGAAAATAAAAGTATAAAATGTCCAAAGAAAGTGGGTAGATATAGGTATGCCGAATACAATCAGCACTGAACAACAAAATAAAATCAACCAAATTATTGTGGATAGTCAAGACATTCACATTCATATCATCGATCAAAAAACGTATGAAATTTTATACTACAACGATCGTATGAAAAAAGTATTCAAAGACATTGAAATTGGAAAGCCATTTGAAGTGCTAAACGAAGTGCATCGTTCCTTAGAAGCTACGAAAGGGTTTGGTACTTCTCTTTGCGTGTTAGATAATGTCACAGGAGGCGAGAATAGTTGGGTTGTGCGATACGCACCGATTGACTGGGCAGGGGAAAATGATGCGTTCGTCATTTATGGCAGACGTACTGAAGTCGATGCTGGTGAGCATAGCGACATGGATCTCTTGACAGGTGTCTCGACTTTTACGCATTTCAAAGAACAATTCGATGGTATATTGAAAAAAGCGACGGAAGATTACTGCATGTTCATTTTTGATATTGATAAATTTGCATACATCAATGATACATGGGGGTACGATGTGGGCGACCGCATTTTGCAAAAAATGGCAAAACTGTTGCACGGATATATAAAGGAAGAAGAGCTCATTTGTCGTATGGGCGAAGATCGTTTTGCAATGCTTTTGAAATACAAAGGCGAAGCGGCATTAGAGCGTATCATAGAAGCCGTTGATTTCATACTTGAAAATCTGCAAAAACAGTATTTCTCTGAGATTAAAATTTCGGTCATGACAGGGATTTATATTTTAGAAGACAAAGATGATTTGTTTAATAATGTGGTCAACAAAGCCAATATTGCCAGAAAGAGCATCAAGGGATCGCATAAAAATACATTCAAAATTTATACACCTGAACTTGAGAAAAAGGTGTTGCAAGAAAAAATGATTGAAGAACGTATGATTTCAGCTTTGGAAAACAACGAATTCGTCCCATACTTACAACCGAAATTCAATCTACATACGAAAAAAATCTGTGGAGCGGAAGCGTTGGTGCGTTGGCAAGCATACGATCGTATGATTTACCCTGATGAGTTCATTCCTGTATTTGAAAAAAATGGGTTCATTACCGTGCTTGACTTTGCAATTTATGAAAAGGTCATTCAATATTTGGGGGATTGTTTGCAAAAAGGGATCACGACACATCCAATTTCTTTGAATGCCTCTCGTGAGCATATCAAAGATTCGGATTTCGTGTCGAAGTTATTCGGGCTTTTGGCGAAGTATGATGTGCCACTTTCTTTGATTGAAATCGAAGTGACAGAGGGCATCTTCGTAGAAGACAAAATACTGTTGAATAATTTCATTTGTGCATTGCGTGAGCAAGGGGTGCAAGTTTCTGTCGATGACTTTGGTACGGCGTATTCTTCGTTGAATATTTTGAAGGATGTAGAGATTGACGTTATCAAGATTGATAAGGGATTTTTGCATAACATTGACTTGAGTAGTGATAACAATGAATCGATGAAGGATAAAGTGGTCATCAAGCATATCGTTGCAATGGCGAAAGAGTTGAATTTTAGTATTGTATGTGAAGGTGTAGAGACTGTAGAGCAAGTGGAATTTTTAAAAGGGATTGGAGTGGAGATTGGTCAAGGGTATGTATTTGCGAGACCAATGACGATTCAAGAATTCCAAGAGAAATTCTTGTTGTATTAAGTATAGATGAAATCAAGAGCCGACCTCGTTGTAGTATGAGGGTTGGCTCTTTTGGGTTGGGGGAGTGAGAAAGGGAAAAGAAAGACCTTGGGGCTTTGCCCCAAACCCCACCAGCTTTTAAAAAAGCTGGAGCAAAACTTTGATTTTGCTAGCCTAAGTGTACACATTTAAACAAGTTAAAGCTAGGCTTTGAGAGGGGAAACTTTCATTTTGTTGACCTAAGTGTATATATATTTTTATATTTTTGGAAATATTTAGTTAGGGGAATAATAGTAGTGAATGAGACCGTCATATTTTTGGGCAATAAAAAAACAAATACTTGAAAATCCAAATATTTGCTTCATACAAACGGAGAAAGAGGGATTTGAACCCTCGCGCCGCGTTAACGACCTATCCGCTTTCCAGGCGAACCCCTTCAGCCACTTGGGTACTTCTCCAAAATAGGCAAAAAAATAAAAACGGAGAGGGTGGGATTCGAACCCACGGCCCCTTTCGGAGTCACCAGTTTTCAAGACTGGCTCCTTAAACCACTCGGACACCTCTCCAAATGCATTGATTTTTTACAATCAGTAACATAATATATAATATCAGATTTTTTTCTACTTGTCAATCGTTTTTTTTATTTTTTTCAAAAATTGTAAATTGCAATATTAAATGTCGCAGAAATTTCTGATATAAAATTAAGTTTTTTTATACACATTCCACCATCATATTGGCTGATTTGCCGTTAAGTATTTTTCGTGGGTAATTATT
>JAWXUZ010000025.1:0-30534 GCA_044425835.1 Bacillota bacterium
CAAGTGTTTGGCAAACTCCGTCATTTATGCCCAGCAAAACTTGAGGGGCAAGACCGAGGCAATCTCATTTCGATGATTACTTCTGACATTGAATTATTGGAAGTGTTTTATGCACATACCATTTCGCCGATTTTCATTGCTTGTCTTGTGTCGACGACGATGGTGGTGATTTTATCTCAATTTCATCTCATTTTCGGACTCACAGGAGCAGTGGCATATGCAATGACTGGTGTGATTCTTCCTATATTAATGTCGGAAAAAGCACAAACACTTTACGCAATGGAGCGAGATGAGTTTGGTCAATTATCGAGTCACTACTTGGACAGTTTGCGAGGGCTTGGCGACATTGAGCAAATGGGCTGTGGAGAAAAACGCTTGGCAGAGCTTGAGGAAAAAACGAATCATATGAGTGGCATGCTCCATAAAATTAGTACGCAAGACGGAAAAGTGGCAGGCCTTGCGGACATTTTAGTCCTAGGATTTACTGCGTTGATGTTAGTTGAAAGTGTCTATCTATTTGGAGAAGTTTCGATTGTCCATGTGGTCGTGCCAACGGTGTTGTTGCTTAGTAGTTTTGGATCAGTGCTTGCGTTGAGTCGCTTGTCTGTGGGACTTTCTAAAATGTTGGCGGCGGGCGATCGTGTGTTGGCTTTGCTAGATGAAGAACCAGAAGTTGAAGAAATTCAAGTTGGTAATGGTGAAACACCAAATTATAGTGGAGTGACCGTCAACAATTTGAATTTTGCATACGACGAAGAGGAAATACTGAAAGATTTTTCTGTGCATTTTTCTGAAAATGAGATTTTTGGAATTTATGGAAAAAGTGGCAGTGGAAAATCGACGTTACTCAAATTGCTGATGCGATTTTGGAATGCACCCAAAGATGCGTTGCAAATTTCTGGTGTGTCACTTGAAAATATTGCGACATCTCATTTGCGTGATTTAGAAAGTTTCATGACACAAGAAAGCGATATGTTTCACAAATCCATCAAGGACAATGTGCGGATTGGCAATTTAAATGCCAGTGATGAAGCAGTCGTTTCGGCTTGCAAAAAGGCATCACTGCACGAATTTATCATGACGTTACCTGATGGATACGATACGATAATCGGGGAATTGGGCAGTACCATTTCGAGTGGGGAAGCACAAAGAATCGGCTTAGCACGGGCATTTTTACATGATGCACCGCTCCTGTTACTTGACGAGCCGACAAGCAATTTAGATAGTTTGAATGAGGGGATTATATTAAAATCCTTGAAAGCAGAAAAAAATAAGACGATCGTCATGGTGTCGCATAGAAAGTCGACAATGGCAATTTGCGATCGAAAAATCGTCATGGAACACGGACGGATTTCTTGAGGATTCTCGAACGAAAAAGGCTTGGCATTGAAAATATTCGGTGCGAAGTCTTTTTTGAATTGCTTTGAAACCAAAAATACTTCTTTGACAAAACTTCACAGTAACATCATATCTTTTTGTTATCATGAAGCTACAGTAAAGGAAATGGAATGGCAAATAATTGTTTGGTGTTCCGACGAAAGAAGGTTTTTATATGAGCAAAGCAGTCAAATCGACATTCAAAAGATACGAATTGAAATATCTTTTGACAAGACAACAAAAAGAAAAATTGTTAGTGCGATTCAAAGAGTATATGGTGCCAGATGCGTATGGTGAAAATGTGCTTTTCAATTTATATTATGATACACCTGATTTTTTATTGATTCGTCGTTCCATCGAAAAACCAGTGTACAAAGAAAAATTACGAGTGCGGTCGTATGGAAAAGCGGAAAAAGATACAAAGGTGTTTTTGGAACTGAAGAAAAAATACAAATCGGTCGTCTACAAAAGAAGAATTACATTAACTCAAGTAGAATCTGAACAATATTTTAAAGATGAATTTGAGTTGAAATCTTCTCAAATTGCAAATGAAATCAACTATTTTAAGAAAATGTACCAAGGCATTTCACCGAGAGTGTTTATTTCGTACCATAGAGAGGCATTTTTTGGCAAAGAGGACAAAGAATTTCGTGTGACTTTTGACGATCAAATTTTATGGAGAGATACCGACTTGAGTTTGTGTAGCGAAGAGGGTGGCACGGCAATTTTAGATAGCGACAATGTAGTTATGGAAATCAAAGTGGCAAATGGGATTCCGCTGTGGCTTGTGGAGTTTTTGACTGAAAATGAAATTTACAAAACGTCGTTTTCAAAATATGGGAATGCATACAAAGCCATTGTGAAGCGTGATTCAGAGACGGAAGCAGTAGAAAATAATAGAGGTGGAAAAGACTATGTTGCTTGAGGATTTATTTGTGAGTGTATTTCGCACCGACCAAACGAGAGATATTTTGCTCAGTGAGTTTTTGCTTTGTTTGGTGGTGGCATTGGGTTCTGGTTTGTTTTTGGCGGTGTCATATACGTATAAAAATACGCATTCCAAAAGTTTTGTGACGACTTTGGCGACGTTACCTGCCATTGTTTGCGTCGTGATTATGGTCGTCAATGGTGATATTGGTACGGGTGTTGCGGTGACGGGTGTATTTTCTTTGGTGCGATTTCGTAGCGTTCCTGGGACAGCACGAGAAATCGGTGCGATATTTATCGCTATGGGTTCGGGGCTGATTCTTGGCATGGGTTACCTTGCTTATGGATTTATATTTGTTGTGGTGTTATCGATTTGTACATTGTTTTATACAAATAGCGGATTTGGGGAAAAGAAAGTTTCTACGTTACGCACAATGACTGTGACCATTCCAGAAGATTTGAATTATACGAATATTTTCGATGATTTGATGGAACAGTACACGAAAACGCATAGAATTTCTTTCGTGAAAACAACGAATATGGGGAGTTTATTCAAAATTACGTATGACTTGGATTTGAAAGAAGCCAATCTTGAGAAGGAATTTATTGACCAACTTAGATGTAGAAATGGCAATTTAGAAATTACAGTGTCGCCGATGCAAATGAACATGAATGAGTTGTAATTTTGCCGAAAATTAGTATAAATAATTGGTTTTATCATACAAATCTATCGGATATCTAAAAAAAAACAGATAGATTTGTATTTTTATGGTGATTTTTACGGTTGATAATTTTTCCAATATAATGTATAATATAGAAAATATGGATATAGAAAGATTTTGCTTGGCAAATGCAGGAGGTTATGTATGAATTTACATGAAGAAATGATACACAGTAATGATTTGAGAGAATTGTACAAAATAAAAAGAAAATTTGTAAAAAATGAAAATATAGATGAGGCAATGGGTACTTTTATGCAAGACATCATGAAGTATTTTGATTTTGATAGAGTGTTTATTGGAATGAAAGCGTCTGCCGAAAAAGAATACATACCACTTGTGGAGCATTTGAGAGACGCACCATCGAATTTCTTAGGTGATGTGTTAGATTTTGCTGGTTTCATTCGTTTTACAGATGTAAAAGTCGGTGAAAATGAAAAAGAATATATGAAACTGGTTGATCACAATAATTATATTTTAGACACAGAGTATAAGAAAATTTCTCCTTTGCTTATGAAAATGGGGTACGTCAAAAGTCTAGAGGGGGTGCCAAAGGAGAGTTTACTTTTTTATATTCATGAGGGAGAATCATTTTCATTTACGATTTTAGAGCGATATGGCGAGCGTGAAAAACTCTTTTCTCTTGCAGAAAGAGAAGCACTATCAGATGCAATCGACGCATCAGAAGCAAAAATCAAAGAACATACGTTGGTAGAACGTATGCACAATGAATCGCATATGAAAAATGCGATGCTTAAAAATGAAAATATGCCGATGTGTATGGTGGAACAAAAAAGTAGAAAAGTCATTTATTATAATGAAATCTATAAACAAATCGTACCGGTAATTCATATTGGGGCGGTGTACGACGAATTATTTTCTGGCAATGAATATTTGGGAAAAGATTATAGTTCTGAATTGGTGTCAAATACTGAACACTTAATTCGTTTCAAAAATAAAGATGTCGATGATGATGCCGTGATTTATTTTATCAAAAAAGTCATTGCCCTCACACTCGTTGATGGGACAGAGGCATTTATGGTGTATATCAAAAATACAGCTGATTATATTAGACAACTAGAAGGTGTCGACTTATTGACTTCTGCGTATTCGGAAAAAGGATTTTCGGCACATTATGAAAATGCAATCCGCAATAAGAAAGAAGACGAATACATGTTGTGTACTGTTGATATCTCGAAATTCAAGCATATCAATGATTCAAAAGGGTTCTCGACAGGCAACAAGTTACTCATCAAAATTGCAGGTGTGTTGCGTAAATTCGTGAGAAGTCAAGAGTTATTTTGTAGAATGAATGGCGACAAATTTGCTTTGCTCCTCCAATGCAATTCCAATGACGAAGCAAAAGCAAGAATCAACAGTTTATTTGATAAATTAGAAGCGATGCGTGCAGAAAATTTCTTAGATGTCGGTATTATATATGCGTGTGGTGTTGTCTCGGTAGAAAAAGATATCGAGATGAATCTGCTACTAGACAAAGCAAATGTAGCAAGACAGAGTGCAAAAGGGTCGCATAAAAATACAATTTCATTCTTTGATGTAGAAATGGAACGTAAGCTTAGCAATGAAATTAAAATTGAATCTCGCATTGCCCAAGCAGTCAAAGATGGCGAATTTACACCGTATTTGCAACCGAAATTTAATTTGCAGACTATGGAAATTTGCGGAGCAGAGGCTCTCGTGAGATGGATTACACCAGCAGGTATGATATTCCCAGATAATTTCATTCCATTATTTGAAAAAAATGGATTCATTACGACACTCGATTTCATTGTGTACAAACAAGTCATGAAACACATTCGTTCTTGTTTGGATAGAGGAATCAAAGTCTATCCGATTTCTGTCAACGTGTCAAGAAATCATATCAGAAATAAAAATTTTACGAAGCAAATCATGGCATTGGTCGAAGAATATGATGTGCCAATCGAGCTTCTTGAATTGGAAATTACAGAAAGTACCTTCATTGAAGATAGGGAAGTTTTGAAATTTTTCGTTGATAATATCAACCATATTAGAATCAAAGTGTCGATTGATGATTTTGGTTCGGCATATTCTTCTTTGCAAGTATTGAAAGATATCAATATGGATATTTTGAAAATTGACAAAGGATTCCTTGATAATATCGGCTCGGATCGTGAGTTTACAAAAGATGAACTCGTGTTGAAAAATATCATTTTTTTGGCAAAAGACTTGAATTGCAAAGTCATTTGTGAGGGGATTGAAACGCAAAATCAGATTGATATACTCAAAAAAATCGGTTGTGAACTGGGGCAAGGGTATGTATTTGCAAAACCAATGCCAATTGAGGAGTATGAAGAAAAGTATTTGAAAATAGAAAATTCAAAATAAGCGAATTATTTTAAAAAGTAAAATGAAAAAGAGAAGGTGAGGAAGACTGCCTTCTTTTTTTTGGCTGTTCATCAAATATCTGAGACGAAATTTGGGATGTTTGTCAAATGTTAGAAGACGAATTTGTAAGGGAGAGTTCCACCTCCTCTTGATAGAACTACAGCACTATGGATTTGAATTTTTTGAAATTTACCCCAGTAACATTTACAATTAGAATACCAAAAGAAACCATTGTACGCTTGTAAATGAAAGTAATCAAGCGACAATGGTTTTTGTGTTTATGTGGGTTTGTGGTATTTTCTATAGAGTGTCGGTGTGAGATTTTCGCTTTTTTTGAAACGATAGATAAAATAACTCGTGCTACTAAAACCGATGCATTCACTGATTTTTTCAACGCTATGATTCGTCTGTGTCAACAATTCTTTGGCGAAATTGATCTTCAATTCAGTGATATATTCTACGTAGCTAAGCGACATGATTTTTTTGAACGATTTGCTGAAATAACTCGGTGTCACATTGCAAAGTTTTGCTGCTTCATCTGATGACAAAAAAGTATGTGGATGCGATTCTATGTAAGACAACAGTGGCAAAATGACTTCGTGAGCTGCTTCGTGTGTCCTCGTGTTTGGTGTCAAAACGATCTCTTGCGGTGAAGAAGTTGGCTTGGCGGTCTGCGGTGGCCGTTTTTTATAAATCGGTTCGGGCATTTCATTTTCGACAATCGAAAGAGCCTCTGTGATGATGTAATTGGTCATAGAGTGTATGAGGTCAGCGTATTTAAAAAAAGTATCATAAGGAATGGTCGGAATTTTTTCGTATGCATCGGCATACGTTGCGATATTCATAATGCGGTTGTGGTTTTTGCTCCCTGAAAAAATTTGTTCTAACTCGTAATCGAAAGGCAGTTCACTAAGTCGTATTTGTCCTGCCATGACGGCTCCGATATAGCGATTGTCCGCAATGATTGGAATGGCGATATCGACGAGATTGTAATGACAAAGGTAGGCATAAGGTGCGTTGAGTCGCACAGCTTCTAAACCGCCACGAGAGTCGCATTTTTGACAATCTTTGGCAGAGAGTGGATTGTTTCTGACTAACGTACAAAATTCACTGCAAGCACTATGCGAGGTGATGGGATTGCCTTTGTAGTCGATGGTGATGATTGCAAGATTCGTTGCTTTTGCCAAGCTGTCTTGCAATTTTTGAAATTCGTCTAGGTTGAATAATTTGGAAATGTTCGTTGAAGATGTCATACATACTCCTTTCCGCATAGCGTTTCCGCTTTTATTTTAGTATACCACATCATCGAAAAAAATCAAGTCTAATAAAAAATGGTATTGGTGCTAAAAAACGATATAATTTAATTAAATATACAAAAAATGCTACTAAAAAACGATATTATACTTGTAAAATTTGTATTGAAAAATTACTAAAATCTGATATGATAAATGCAAGTAATTTGATTTACTTGATGAAAAATAGTTTTTATTTCATTTTATACAAAATTACTACCGTGATTTATTATATAATTCACAAATTATATTTTTATTTATATATAAAATGCACAATAAATAAGAATTGTATTTGGTGAAATTTTTGAAAATTATTTAGAGTCGTTATTTTTCAAATTAAAGTCGTTGCATCCACACTATTATTTAATTTTAGGAGGTATTTGTTATGAGAAGAGCGTTTATTTGTCCAACAAAATATGTACAAGGTGAAGATGAATTATTGAATCTCGGGTATTTCGTCAAAACATTTGGAGAGTCTGCACTTTTGATTGCACATGCAGATGATGTGTCTCGTGTCAAAGAAAAACTAGACAAAACAAAAGAAAAATTCAACATCAAATTCGTGGAAAGCAATTTCGGTGGCGAGTGTTCCAGAGAAGAAGTGGCAAGACTCCAAGAAGTGGCAAAAGCAAATAATTGTGCTTGTACAATCGGTTTGGGTGGCGGAAAAGCCATCGATACTGCAAAATGTGTAGCAGAAGGCGAAGCGTTGATTATCGTGCCAACGATTGCAGCAACTGATGCCCCTACGAGCCATTCGGCTGTACTTTATACACCTGATGGTGCATTTGATGATTATGCATATTTCAAACAAAGTCCAAGTGTCGTTATGGTGGATACGACAATCATTGCAAAAGCACCGACAAGATTTTTAGTGTCGGGAATTGGCGATGCGATTTCTACTTATTTTGAAGCACGTGCCACTGCAAATTCGTTTTCTAATGTCAATGCAGGGTTGCCTTGTGGCGTGAGAGAAGGCGTTTGTGGCCCAGCAAAAGGCACAAAAACAGCGATGGCATTGGCGAAACTTTGCTATGAAACTTTACTAGAAGATGGTATGAAAGCAAAAATTGCGAGTGATAATAATCTCGTGACACAAGCCCTAGAAAATATTGTGGAAGCCAACATCTTGCTATCAGGTCTTGGCTTTGAAAGTGGCGGTCTTGGTGGAGCACACGCAATCCATGACGGCTTGACGATTTTAGAGCCGACGCACCACTATTTCCACGGTGAAAAAGTGGCATTCGGTACGGTTTGTCAACTCGTACTTGAAAATGCACCGCAAGAAGAAGTCGATACGGTTCTTGAATTTTTGTATTCCATCGGTTTGCCAATTTGTTTGGGTGACATTGGTGTCACTTCAATTTCTGATAAAGAGTTGATGGAAGTGGCAGAAAAAGCGTGTATTCCAGAAGAATCCATTCATGCAATGCCATTCCCAATCACACCTGAAGCAGTGGCGGCAGCGATTATGGTGGCAGATGCACTCGGTAAAAAATTCAAAGAGGCGAAAGCGTAATAGAATCAGAGGTGAATTTCGATGAAAAAAATTATAAATGCACCAGAAAATGTAGTGATTGAAATGTGCAATGGCATTGTTTCTGCCAATCCTGAATTGGTATTGAACGAAAAATTCAAGGTCATCAGAAAAAAAGAAATCAACAAAAATAAAGTTTCCTTGATCAGTGGTGGGGGTAGTGGACATGAGCCAGCCCACGCTGGATTTGTAGGAAAAGGCATGCTTGATGCGGCAGTTTGTGGCGATGTATTTGCATCTCCATCTCAAATTCAAGTATACAAAGCGTTGCAAGAAACGGCGACAGACAAAGGTACATTGCTCATCATCAAAAATTATAGTGGTGACATCATGAATTTCCAAAATGCGGCACACCTTGCTACAGAAGACGGCATCAAAGTCGATTATGTGAAAGTCGATGACGACATCGCAGTCGAAGATAGCTTGTATACAGTGGGGAAACGTGGCGTTGCAGGGACGATTTTCGTCCATAAAATTGCAGGAGCAATGGCAGAAACGGGAGCTGATTTGGGCGAAGTCAAACGCATTGCAGAAAAAACGAATGAAAATGTGGCAAGCATTGGATTTGCGATGACATCTTGCATTGTGCCAGCAAAAGGCACACCAATTTTTGAGTTGGGCGAGAATGAAATCGAATACGGTGTCGGCATTCACGGCGAGCCAGGCATCGAAAGAACGACTATGCAAACGGCTGATGCACTTGCAAAAAGAATGACAGAATCGATACTCAAAGAGCTTGCAATTTCTGACAATCACACAGGAGAAGTGGCAGTTCTCATCAATGGATTTGGCGGCACACCACTCCAAGAATTGTATGTGTTTAACAACGCTGTCATGAAAATTCTTGCAGAGCATAATGTCAAAGCAACAAGAGTATTTGTTGGAAACTACATGACGAGCATTGAAATGCAAGGGGCATCTCTTAGTGTTTTAAAACTCGATGATGAATTGAAAAAATACCTTGTGGCAGAATGTGAAGCACCTGCATTTGTCGTGAACAAAAATGCAAAAGATGTAGAGTACAAACCGATTTCTGCAAACAAAGCGGAAACGGAAGTCAATTATAAGGTAGAAACTGATGCAAAATATGGTGCAATTGGTGACACACTCAATTTACAAAATATGCAGTATATCCTTGATAAAATGAGCGAAGTCATCATTGAAAATGAAGTGCCATTTTGCGATTTGGATGCCCACGCAGGCGATGGCGATTTTGGAATGAGCATTGCCAAAGGGTTTAGAGAATTGAAAAAAGAGTGGAAACATCTTACAAAACCTGAAATTACGACAATCGGTGATTTTTTGGAGGAGTGTTCCATCATCATCATGGAATATTGTGGTGGAGCGAGTGGCCCAATTTGGGGTTCAGCATTTCGTAGTGCAGCACGTGCAGTCGGCAAAAAAGAGTCGATTTCCACAAAAGAATTTGCAGACATGATGCAAGCGGCAGTCAAAGGAATCCAAGCAACTGGCGAACGTTCTTTTGGACGTGGGGCAGTCGTTGGCGACAAAACTTTGATTGATGCACTCGTGCCTTGTGCGGATAGTTGGAGCGAAAATTGTGCGAAAGAATCTTTCGTGAAATTGTTTGAACAAGGGGCAATTGCTGCAGTTTCTGGGGCAAAAAAGACAGAAGAAATCGTGGCTCGTATGGGACGTGCTGGTACTGTTGGGGAGCGTAGCATTGGTTATCCTGATGCGGGTGCGTATGGTCTTGGTGTGATTTTTACTGAAATTGGAAAGTCTTTACAGAGTCAATAATGCTCGTTTACATCAAAACTCCTCGCAATGAAGTATTGTTTTACGCACATGTCGAGGAGTTTTCTTTATGTGTGAGTCGTAGTTCTATTAAAATAAGAGGTGCTTATGGACAAAAATTTTTATCACGCAGTGGAACAAAATCCAATCATTGGTGCTGTCAAAGATTTTGAGGGCTTAGAAAAAAGCTTGCAGTCTGACTTGGAGGTCATTTTTATTTTATTTGGGGATATCTGCAATATTGCTGAAATCACTGAAAAAATCACTGCGGTTGGAAAAATTGCACTCGTACACATGGATTTGATTGTAGGGCTTAGCTCTAAGGAAATTTCCGTTGATTATATCAAAAACAACACGACGGCAAACGGCATTATTTCGACGAAACTTCCTATCATCAAACGTGCAAAAGAACTCGGTTTGTTTACGGTCTATCGTATATTTGTTATTGATTCCATGTCGCTCAAAAACATAGAAACGCAACCGAAAGCCATCAAAGCTGATTTCATAGAAATTCTCCCAGGGACGATGCCTCGTACCATTCAAAAGATTTGTAAAATTTCAAAACAACCAGTCATTGCCGGGGGATTGATTTCTGAAAAAGTAGAAGTCATGGAAGCACTCGATGCGGGGGCAATTGCAATTTCTACGACAAACCAAATGATTTGGGAATTGTAAGTTTTCTGTTTTTCATTATGCAAGTTGTATAGTATGGTGTCAAAAATCAATGTGATTGTAATAAATATACCGCAACTTTTTGTGAAACAAGTAAAAAATCTGTAGATTTGTAAAAAGTTGTTGTGTTTTGTTCTTCTTTGTGATACAATACGAATATAAAACAATTCAATACGATATTGCGGAGTCTTGAGTCAAGCAATGGAATCTATTTCTAATCGAAATGGTTTCTTTGCGTGGCTTTTTTATTTGCAGTAGTGATATTTGAAATTTTGAAAGGAAGGGTAAAGCGTATGTTTGATGTAGTAATCATCGGTGCAGGTGTAACAGGTAGTGCAGTTGCAAGAGAAATTTCTAAATATAAAGTCAAAGCGTGTGTATTGGAAAAAGGCGAGGACGTTTGCGTTGGCACATCGAAAGCCAACAGCGGAATTGTACATGCTGGATTTGATGCAAGGACAGGCTCTTTGATGGCAAAATTAAATGTAGAGGGCAATGCTTTGATGGAGCAACTCTCGAAAGATTTGGATTTCACATTCAAAAGAAATGGAGCGTTGATTGTTTGCTTAAATAAAGAAGAACTGCCTGATTTACAAAAATTATATGAAAAAGGCGTTGCAAATGGCGTCAAAGATTTGGAACTCATTTCGCCTGAACGTGCCAAGGAATTAGAACCCAATATCACTGACGATTTGGCAGGGGCATTGTATGCTCCGACGAGTGGCATTGTCTGCCCGTTTGAACTCAATACGGCGATGGCGGAAAATGCGTACGCAAATGGAGTGGAATTTCGGTTTGGTGTTGAAGTTGCAGAACTCAAAAAAGAGGGTGAAATCTGGACGATCAAAACGAAATCTGGAGAAATTATTTCTACGAAATGCGTCGTCAATGCAACTGGTGTGTATGCCGATGAGTTTCACAATATGGTCAGTGAGAAGAAAATTCACATCACACCACGACGTGGAGAATATTTATTGCTCGACAAAACGACAGAGGGCTTCGTGAAACAGACGATTTTCCAACTCCCGAACCAATTCGGGAAAGGTGTTTTGGTCACACCGACGGCACACGGCAATACGATGCTTGGACCTACGGCGACAGACATTGAAAACAAAGAGGGAAACCATACAAGCCCTGAGGGCATTGCCCATATTCTTAAAAAAATCAATACGGTAAACGAAGTGCCTGCCCGAAAAGTCATCACATCTTTTGCGGGGTTGAGAGCCCACGAAGACAACCATGAATTTATCATAGAAGAAGTCGAAGATGCCAAAGGATTTATCGATTGTGCGGGGATTGAATCTCCTGGACTGACGTCCGCTCCAGCAGTGGGGCTTCGTGTGGCAAGCATTTTGAAAAATATACTTTCACTCGAAGAAAATCCTGAATTTATAGGTATTAGAAAAGGCATTTTGAATCCGAAAAAACTGTCAAAAGAAGCGTATGCAACACTCATTCAAGAAAATGAAGCGTATGGCACGATCGTTTGCCGTTGTGAAATGGTGACAGAAGGTGAAATAATAGATGCCATCAGACGACCACTCGGTGCAAAATCACTCGATGGGGTCAAACGCAGAACGAGAGCTGGTATGGGTCGTTGCCAAGCAGGATTTTGTTCCCCAAAAACGATGGAAATTATCGCAAGAGAGTTGCAAATTCCGATTGAAGAAGTGACGAAATCAGGCGGAAATTCAAAGATTATCGTTGGACGAAATAAAGATTTGGTTTAAGGAGGTGTGTATGCGAATGAAATATGATATTGTAATCATTGGCGGTGGCCCAGCGGGACTTGCGGCAGCTGTGGCGGCAAAAAAAACGGGCAATGACAGTGTATTGATATTGGAAAGAGACCGTGAACTTGGCGGAATTTTGAACCAGTGTATCCACAATGGCTTTGGCTTGCACACGTTCAAAGAAGAATTGACAGGTCCTGAATACGCACAGCGTTTCATAAAACAAGTCAAAGAAGAAAAAATTCCGTACAAACTCAATACGATGGTCATGGATATTTCCGCAGAAAAGATTGTGATGGCAATGAATCGCACAGATGGACTTTTTGAGATTGAGGCAAAAACTATCATTTTGGCGATGGGTTGTAGAGAACGGGCAAGAGGGGCGTTGAATATTTCTGGATATCGCCCAGCAGGTGTATATTCTGCCGGAACAGCACAGCGACTCGTCAATATTGAGGGTGTAATGCCGGGGAAAGAAGTCGTGATTTTAGGATCGGGCGACATCGGGCTCATCATGGCAAGACGTATGACGCTTGAGGGGGCAAAAGTCAAAGTTGTGGCGGAACTCATGCCATATTCAGGTGGACTCAAAAGAAATATCGTACAGTGTTTGGATGATTTCGACATTCCGCTGAAACTAAGCCATACTGTCGTTGACATCAAAGGAAAAGAGCGACTCGAGGGCATCACCTTAGCAGAAGTTGACTCGTTTGGCAAACCAATTTCTGGTACAGAAGAAGACTATTCTTGTGATACGCTACTGCTTTCATGTGGGCTGATTCCTGAAAATGAATTGTCCTTAGGCTTGGGTGTTTTGCTCGATCCAATTACCTCTGGACCAGTCGTCAATGAAAGTCTCGAAACGAATGTCGACGGTGTGTTTGCTTGTGGAAACGTACTGCATGTACATGATTTGGTCGATTTTGTTTCAGAAGAAGCAACTATGGCAGGGCAAAATGCAGTGAAATACGTCGCTTCAATGGAAGAGAAAAAAGTGCTGTCGGCAAAAGAAATTTCGCTGTTTGGTGAAGATGGTGTACGCTATACTGTGCCAAAAACGATTCATCCAGACCGCATGGAAGATGAAGTCATCGTGCGTTTTCGGGTTGGCAAAGTCGCAAGAAATATTTACCTCAGTGCATATATCGGTGACGAACGTATCGTGCATAAAAAACGACCAATTGTCGCCCCTGGTGAAATGGAAGACATCATCTTAAAAAAAGAGGTGCTTGCCCAGTTTGATAATATAGAAAAAATTGTAGTGAAATTAGAGGAGGAATGACGATGGAAACGAGAGAATTGATTTGCATTCGTTGTCCCTTGGGCTGTATGATGGAAGTCACAATCGACGGTGGAGAAGTCGTTGCAGTCAAAGGCAATACGTGTCCACGTGGGGAAGTCTATGCAAAAAAAGAAGTGACAAACCCAACGAGAATGATTACCAGTACAGTGATTGTTGAGGGTGGCGAGTTGAAAATGGTATCGGTTGCGACAGCATCTGATATTCCAAAAGGCAAAATTTTCGATTGCATGAAAGAGCTTAAGGGAATCAAGGTGACGGCACCGATTTTCATTGGTGATGTAGTGAAAAAAGATATTTGCCATACGGGAGTTGATATTGTGGCGACAAAGGAAGTTTTGCAAGCGTAATCGTCTTAAGATTTTTTTTAGAAAATGACACGATATCGATAATAAAAACGAGGGAAAGACCTTGGTTTTTATAGAAGTTGTATAACAAGTTTGAAAAGTATGTTAAATTAGCGAGAAATGTATATTATATTCTGAACATTATATAATATGTGATGATATCATAAACTGTTTTTCGGTCAAAATGTCAATAGAATTTCAAGGAGTTCTATAGTATTATTACCTAATAAACGTGCAAGAAAATAACAAATTATAGAAAACTATAAAAAGGGAATATAGTGATTTGTTTTGGAAATTACAAGTTGCTATAAAATAGGAGGTAAAATAATTCTTGTGTACGTTTGTTATATAAACAATGGTTATATAAACATGTGAAGGAAAAAAGAGGAGGAACTTGTATTATGAAAAAATTTATATCTTTACTTTTGGGAGCAACACTCGCAATGGGAACACTTGCAGGTTGTGGTAGCAGTAGCTCATCATCAAGCGAAGCACCAGCACCAGCAGCAGATGCACCAGCAGCAGAAGCAGAGCCAGCAGACGAACCAGCAGATGATTTTGAGTTGGTAATGAAATTAAGCCACGTATTCTCACCAGATGAGCAACTTACAAAATCAATGGTACTTGTAACAGATAGAATCAGAGAAAAAACAAATGGTGCAATCGATATCCAATGTTACGACCAAGCACAACTTGCAACTTACAAAGATGGCTTGGAGCAAGTGGCAATGGGTGCAAATTTTATTTCAGTAGAAGATCCATCTTATTTGGGTGACTACGTACCAGATTTCAAACCATTCGTTGGACCTATGTTATACAAAACTTACGATGAGTACGTACAAATGGTAGAAACTGACTTACTTCAAGGTATGATCAAGGAAGTGGAAAATCACAATATCAAAGTTCTTGGACTCGATTACATCTTTGGTTTTAGAAATATCATGACAAACAAAGAAATCGTAACGCCAGATGATATGCAAGGTGTGAAACTCAGAACACCTGGTAGTGATTTGTTCATTGACTCCATCAATGCAATGGGTGCAATTGCGACTTCACTCGCATTCTCTGAAACATTATCTGGTGTATCATCAGGTGTTGTTGATGGTTTGGAAGGTTCTGAGTTTACAAATATCGGAACTGGTTGTTATGAATATACAAAAAATGTAGCGTTGACTCAACATTTCTTGGGTACTTGTGGGGTGTACTTCCCGTTGAACGTTTGGGAAACAATTCCTGCGGAATACCAAGCAATCATCGAAGAAGAATTTGACTACGGCGGTAGCGAAATGATTGAAATTTTGCAAGCAAGCTATGATGAAGTATACGCTGAACTTGAAGGACACGGTGTTGTATTTAATGAAGTAGATTACGATGCATTTGTAGTTGCAACTGAAGGTGTTTACCAAAAAATGGTAGAATCTGATGGTGTAACTGATGGATTCTACGAACAATTATTGGCTGAACTTGAAGTTATCAGAGGATAATTTTATATTTTAAAAAGTACCCATAACACCTTACGTCATTGGTGTGATGCAAATTCCGGTTCGATAGACAAAATCTTGGAACTGGAATTTGTAGGGGTATTTTTATCACTAAAATTTCTAAAAATTCATGTCGACAAGATGACAAGAAAGATCAAATAAGGCGAAACGAGGTGGTCGTGTGGACATGGAGTTTTTAGAAGTGGAACATAACAATGAATTTTACATAAAGGAGGTAGATGTTTGATGAAAGTACTTAAGTTTTTGGTGTGCAACATAGAAGAACTCATCACAGCAATATTTCTAGTCGTTATGACGGTACTCGTTTCCATCAATGTATTTTTGAGATACGTAATGAATACAGGAATCGTTTGGTCAGAGGAATTTGCAACGGCTTGTTTCGTGTGGGCGGTATTTATAGGGGCGGCGGCTTGCTATAAGAAAAAAGCCCATGTCGGGGTCGACATGTTGGTGAACCAATTGCCTGCATTTGCTCAAAAAATCGTTGGGATTGTCGTCAATATTATTTTACTTGTATTCAATTCGTATTTGACATATTTGACATGGTTGTATTTGCAAACTTCGTATACGAAAACGACACCTGTAATGCAAGTGTCCTCGGCATATATTAGCTCGTCAATCTTCGTGGCATTTGCCCTCATGACGATGTATACGGTCATTTTCTTAGTGCAAGATTTCATTGATTTATTCAGTGGAACAAAAGGGGAAGTTGAAGCTGTGACTCTTGAAAAAGCGGAAGCTACAGCTGAAGAAGCAACAGCTAGAGCTGAAACTACCGCTACAGCTACTACTGAAGAAGCAACAGCTAGAGCTGAAACTACCGCTACAGCTACTACTGAAGAAGCAACAGCTAGAGCTGAAACTACCACTACAACTGAAACAAAAGAGGATGAAAAAGGAGGGGTGCAATAATGGAAGCTTTTTTACCTATTATCATTGTGTTTATACTTTACTTTTCGGGGATTCCCATTGCGTTTGCACTCCTAAGTTCGTCTGTATTTTACTTTGCAGTCATCGACAATACGTCGCCAACACAACTGTTACTACAAAAATTCGTGACAAGTACACAATCATTTCCTTTGTTGTCGATTCCATTTTTCATTATGGCAGGCTCTATTATGAATTATTCAGGCATCAGTTCAAAACTAATGAAATTTGCAGAAGTCCTTACAGGACATTTTACGGGCGGACTTGCACAAGTCAATATTTTATTGAGTATTTTAATGGGTGGTGTGTCAGGTTCTGCCAATGCCGATGCGGCAATGCAAAGCAAAATGCTCGTGCCAGAAATGGAAAAACGTGGTTACGACAGGGGATTTTCAGCAGCCATTACAGCTGCCTCATCAGCAGTGACACCAATCATTCCACCAGGAATTAACTTGATTATCTATTCCTTGATTGCGAGCGTTTCTTTGGCAGATATGTTCATGGCGGGGTACATACCGGCCCTCATTATGGCAGGCTCTTTGATGATTACCGTGGCTGTGATTTCTAAAAAAAGAGGGTACAAACCATCGAGAGAAAAAGCGGCAACAGGGAAAGAAATTTTTACACAACTCATTGAATCGATTTGGGCCTTGCTCTTTCCTTTCGGGATTATTGCAGGACTGAGAGCAGGGGTGTTTACGCCATCTGAAGCAGGAGCAGCGGCAGTCGTTTACTGTATCTTGGTGGGTACACTCATTTACAGACAGCTAAAACCAGAACACATTTGGCCAATACTCAAAGAAACAGTGTATGGCACAAGTTCGGTCGTTTTGATTATCGTCTCTGCGGCAGTGTTTGGTTATTACTTAAACTGGGAGCGAATCCCACAACTCATCACTTCAGGACTCCTCGACATCACGCAAAATAAATACGTCATGTTGATGCTCATCAATCTATTGTTATTGGTTCTTGGTATGTTTTTAGAAGGTGGGGCGGCACTCATTATTTTGGCACCACTTCTTGTGCCTGTCGTGACACAACTCGGCGTCAATCCTGTACATTTTGGTTTGATTTGTATTGTCAATATCATGATTGGCGGGGTAACTCCGCCGTTTGGTTCGATGATGTTTACAGTTTGTGCCATCACGGAAACACCTCTGGTGAAGTTCATCAAAGAGTCGATTCCATTTATCATCGCAATGTTGATTTCTTTGATGCTTATTACGTATTGCGAACCAATCGTTATGTTTTTGCCGAATTTGTTTAAATAAGGAGGATTCAAATTATGAAAGTATTTGCACATAGAGGGTATTCAGGACGGTATCCAGAAAATACAATGATCGCATTTCAAAAAGCAGTTGAGGCTGGTTGTGAGGGCATTGAACTTGATGTGCAACTCACAAAAGATGGTGAAATCGTCATCATTCACGATGAATTGGTCGACCGCACAACAGATGGTGTGGGCTTTGTCAAAGATTTTACCTTAGAAGAACTGAGAAAATTAAACGCTTCCAAGTTGTGGAATAATGTTGACTTTGCACCGATTCCAACTTTTTTGGAATATTGCGAATGGGTGAAAGACGTGGACATTATCACTAATGTGGAATTGAAAACGAGTGTACAATATTATCACGGCATCGAAGAAAAAACGATTGATATGATTCAAAAGTTTGGTCTTGCCGATAAAATGATTTTGTCATCATTCAACTTGATGTCGGTTGTCAAAACGAAAGAATTGATGAAAGAAATGAAAGTTGGTGCTTTGATTCTGAATGAGGGAATCGGCGATGCAGGGCTATTTTGCAAAGAATTTGGTTTTGAATGTTACCACCCAGATTACAAAGGGGTCACCGAAGAAATGGTAAAACAATGCAAGGAACACGGCATCGAAGTCAACGTTTGGACAATCAACCACATGGAAGGGCTTGAGCGGTTGATGTTGTTGGGTTGTGACGCTGTCATTACGAATTACCCAGCGGTTTGTCGCAGTTTCGTTGACGATTTTGAAAAAAATAGATATGAATTATAAGAGGATTTTTTAGGAGACCTTTTGTAAAATCACATAGAATTGTGCATAAAACAATCGCAGATATGGTCGTTTACCATACCGATTGCTTGCATATAAGAATAACAAATCGTACTCCCTACAAATTTAAATCCTCGTTTTTTGAGTTCTTTGCTCATTTGATCGGAAATTTCAGAAGTCGCCTGCATATCCTCCATAGATTGCAGGCGATTATTTATTGTATTTCCATCAGTAAATTTCCAGATGTAGGCATCGAAAGAACCGAATTCTTTTTGCACATCTAAGAAACATTGTGCGTTCGTAACGAGGGCATTGATTTTTAGGCGATTGCGAATAATGGCTTTGTTTTCTAGTAATTTGAGTTTGTCTTCCACGCTGTAATTGGCAATGAGATGGGGGTCGAATTGCGAAAAAGCTTCTCGCATGGCTTCCCGTTTGTTCAATATGATTGCCCAAGATAGACCAGCTTGCATCCCTTCAAGTATGAGAAATTCAAAAAGCATGGTTTCGTCATGCGTGGGTTGGCACCATTCGGTGTCGTGGTATAAAATTTCTAGGTCTGTTTTTGCCCATGAACATCTTTTTTGCATTTAGAATCGCTCCTTACGTATGATTAATTTTTATATTATTGAGGTGCCAACTAAATATTGCCTTTTTTAAAAAAGACGAGTTGACCATATCAAAAAAAACTGGTTTACAGCCAAAGTCACCTAGTCAAACGAACAACGGTTTCCACATGCACCGTCCTTGGAAACATATCCATCAACTTCACTCGCTCAACTACATACCCAGCTTCCAAAAACGCCTCCAAATCTCTCACAAGTGATGTCGGTTTGCAAGACACATACAAAATCTCTTTCGCTCCAAAGTCAATAATTCGCTCCACCGCCTTTTTGTGCATACCATCTCTTGGAGGATCTACGATAATCAACTCTGGAACGTCTTCTAGTTTTTCTACCTCTGTCTGCACATCTCCAGCAATGAATCTACAATTTTCCAGGTGATTTCTTTTTGTGTTTTCTTTCGCTGCCACAATGGCTTCTTCGACAAGTTCAATGCCGATGACTTCTTTTGAACCTGCTTTTGCCATAACTTGTCCAATTGTCCCCGTCCCGCAATACAAGTCGAACACTGTTTTTTCAGAGACATCGCCTGCAAATTCTCTCACAATGCCATAGAGTTTTTCGGCTCCGCTCGTATTTGTTTGAAAGAATGAGTACGGTGTGATTTGAAATTCTAGGTCACCAAATAGTTTGTCTACAAACCAACTTCTACCATATAAAGTCGTCATCTCATCGCTTTTGACCACATCTGCGACACCATCATTAATGGAATGCAAAATGCCAATGATTTCATTTTCAAGTTGTAATTCTAGCAAAACGTCCTTGTATTGTTCAGGTGAAAATGGCACTTCTGAACTCGTCACCAGATGCACTAAAATCTCTCCTGTCGCTTCACCTTTTCTCACAACTAAATGACGCAGTGAACCGTCATGTCGCATCTTATGGTAAAAAGGCACATTCTCTTTCTGAAAAAAAGCCAAACTTCCCTCAACGATTTTCAAAAAATCAGCATCGATGATATTACAATCTTTTAAGGAAACGACTTCATACATACTCATTCGTTTTCGCATGCCAAGTGCCAAGTCACCATCTTTTTCTTCGTCACCAAACGAAAATTCACACTTATTGCGATACCCCGTTTCAAGTGGAGCAGGGACGATTCCCTCCCACGACAGCACAGGAATGTTGTTTTTTTCAAACAATTCTTTGACTTGCAACTCTTTTAGTGTGAGTTCTGCATCTCTTTCTAATATTTGATAGTTGCAACCCCCACAAAGTGCATAGTGAGAGCAAAAATCACTTTTTCGTGCCAGAGGTGATTCCGCAAGCAGTGCTTCTTTTCTTGCCTCAATGCCACTACTTCTTTTTTTGATGATGCGAGCTGAAATTACTTCTTTCGGTATGGCATTTTTTACGACGACTTTTTGTCCGTCAATGAAACCATACCCACGGTTTGGGAAAGAAACACCTTCTATCTTTAATTCTATGACATCATTTTTTTTCATATCTCTTGTCTCCTTTTCGCTTATCATTTTCTATATCCAAAACACGACAAAATTACAAAATTTTTTCTCACTTTGTCATAAAATTGTATACTTTATTGGAAATTTCTAATTGTGTCCTTCTCACTTTTATGATATACTGTATATAATAACATAAATTTCTGAACAGGAGTGTAATCAGTATGTCCGAAAAATTAGCAATTGGTAGTATCGTTGAAGGTAAAGTAATCCGAATCAAACCTTTTGGTGCAATTGTATCTGTTGGTGCGGAGCAAGGGCTTGTCCATATTTCCCAAGTCTCGAATCAATTCGTAGAAGATATCAATACGCATCTAAAAGTTGATGATGTCGTCAAGGTAAAGGTGTTGTCCATCGATTCTGAGTCGAACAAAATTGCTCTGTCCATTAAAGAAGCAATGCCAAAAACAAAACCGACAAAGCAAGAACCAACGAAACCAGCACATCAAAAATCAAACTCGTATGCAAAAAGTGCAAATGCACCTGCTTCAGATTTTGAAGACAAAATGAAAGACTGGATGAAACAATCCACTGAGCGTCAAACGACACTCAATAAACGTGCCAACAAACGCTCGTATTAAATTTTCGCAAATGACGCTTCTATTAGGATACGTTTTCCACTAGAGTAGTGTATCACATAAGAAGTTATTTTGCAATATTTTTATCTCTATTTTAACTATTGCGACTGAATATTTTAAGCACCACTTATGAATACATATTATTTTCTACACCCCAAAAGGGCAGGATTATTTTGATCCTGCCCTTTTGTATTATAGCTTTATTTAGAATTAGTTAAATTTATAAATTTATATTTTTATGTCTTTTTCTTGACATTTTGTGTATGATACGCTACACTAAATAGAGTATAATTTTATATATGCAAAGGGATATTTTTTATAACAAAAATTTAGTTTTCGATGTCATACAACGTATTATTCAATTACAAACAAAGGAGCATCTTATGAACACGAAAAAATCGAATGCGAAAAAGAAGTCGAATCTACGAATGGTGAGAAAAGAGACTGCAAATCCATTTAAAAAGCTTTCTAATTTTATCAATAACAGCATAAAACGGCGACTCGTAGTACATACCTTATTCAATATTTTTATTCTTGCGGTGATGATCATTTCGCTATCAAGTACTTTGATTAGCAATTCAACCATCAATGCTGTGGAGGATTCTGTCACGCAACTTGCTCGAATTAGTGCAAAAAAAGTGAGTGATCGTTTCGATTCATATGCATTGATTTTATCTGAATTATCAACAAATTCTATAGTCACAAGTGGAACAACTGCTACATATATTTTGACTGATTTTTTGGCTGAAAAATCAACTTTTTATTCTGACAGTTTAGGGACGGTCACATTTATGTATTTCGATGCGGAAGGTGTGGATTCGGTGAGTGGATTCAGTATTTCAGGCACAGAGTATTTCACAAATGCAATGAATGGCAATACGATTGTTTCTGATCCATTTTTAAATGGTGAAAGTGTGATTTATCCAATTGCGACAAAAGTTCTTTCTAATGGACATACGAAAGGTGTTCTGGTCTGTTTTGTTAGCATGGAATCAATTGCGATTTCGGCGGAAACTGCAAAATTAAGTGATTGGGATTATCCATATATTTTAAACCAACAAGGCACCGTGGTCTATGGTTCTTATGCACAAAATGTCATCGACAAACACAATGCAATCAATATGGCAAAAAGCAATTCCGCATATGCAAATATTGCTTCGATAGAGCAAGCTGCAATCAATGGGACTTCTCATTTGGGGTACGATGAATACGATGGTGACCCTCGTATTGTGGTTTCGTATCCAATTGAGAGTGCACCTGGTTGGACATTGATGATGTCGGTCGATCCGACTTCTTTTACGGCGTCTGTTCCGCAATCAACAGCAATGTTATATACCATTACTACAGTTGTGCTTTTGATTTCTGCGTACTTCGTTGTGCGTATGGCAAAAGTCATTATCGAACCGATTCATATTTGTGTGGATCGTTTGCAAGCCTTGACAAATGGGGATATTCACTCACCAGTACCGATTGTACCAAATGAAGATGAGGCGGGGCTTTTGATTGATAGTACACGTACCATTGTTGATACTTTAAATGCAATTGTGCAAGATATGAATGTAATTTTAAATGGGATGGCAAATGGGAATTTTGCAGTGAAATCAGTTGCAGAAGATTCGTATATTGGCGATTTCCAACCTTTGATTTTGTCAATCCATAACATTCAAGACAACCTTGCAATGACAATCAATACGATTGATTCGAGTGCGGGTCGTGTGAATGCTGAATCTGCAAGCATTTCTAATAATGCACAATCGATTGCCCAAAGTACAACGGAGCAAGCAAGTACAATTGATTCATTGTCACTTACGATTGACGAAACGGCAGAGCAAATAAAAGGAACAACAAATGATGCCGTAGAAGCACAAAAATTGGCTCTCTTGACTTCGAATGAAATGAAAACAAGTTCCAAACAGATGGAACGCATGATGGAATCCATGGACAATCTCGTTATTTCTTCAAATGAGATTGCAGAAATTATTGGAACGATTGACTCAATCGCATTTCAAACGAACATTCTTGCACTCAATGCTGCAGTTGAAGCAGCAAGAGCAGGGCAAGCAGGAAAAGGTTTTGCAGTCGTTGCAGATGAAGTACGAAATCTTGCGAATAAATCGGCAGAATCTGCAAATAGTACGTCTGGTTTGATTACCAATTCACTCCAAGTGGTAGAAGAAAGTGTGAGGATTGCAAAAGAAAATGCAAAATCGATTGAATCTGTTTCAAAAGCTACGGCAGAAACTGTGAATTTAATTGAAAAAATTGCAAATGCTTCTGTCGAACAATCTGCAGCAGTAGACCAAATCGTATCAGGGATTCATGATATTTCTGCAACGATTCAAGGCAATGCAGCCGTTGCAGAAGAAAGTGCGGCGGCGAGTGTGGAATTGTCTACACAATCAGAAAAATTGACTTCTTTGGTTGAGACTTTCATCGTAGAGGAGATAGACTGAAATTACTATTTGGTCAAATCCCTATATTGAAAAATATCGAACTGAAGCAGTAGTATTTATGTAAATAAAAAATCCGTTTTCATCATAATGTGAATGAAAGCGGATTTTTTTATTTGTATGAAATGAGAATCAAAGCAATTCTTCGTAAGATTCAATGTAACGTTTTGCGTACTGCATAAGAAGGGATTTTTCTTCAACGACAGTCGCTTCACTGATGGCGTAGACGGTGAGTCCGGCGGAATAGGCCCCTTTGATGGCATAAAATGCATCTTCAAATACAATGGTGTTTTCTATCGTTCCACCGAGTTTTTTCATTGCTCGTAGGTAGATTTCTGCTTCGTTTTTGTAGGAATTTTCTTCTGAACAAGTCATTACAAATTCAAAATACTTTACCATATCAAGTCGTTCTAATGCGGGGAAAAGAATATCGATATTTGAGGCCGTCAGTATACACATTTTCGTTCCGATTTCTAGTTGTTTGTCTAAAAATTCTCTAACAAAAGGTTTCATTTCAATGGTGTGACGGTATGCGTTTCCGACGATTTCTAGGATGTTACGTTCGATTTCTTCTGGTGCATCGGGCATTGCAAACGTTTCTTTGAAATATACACTCGTTTGTTCAAGTGTCAAAACTTTAATTACTTCGAGGATTTCATCGTCCCACAGGATATTTTTTTGCAACAAATAATTTTTTCCTGCACCAAACCATACGGGCATTGAATCTAATAGTGTGCCGTCCAAATCGAATATCATGTAATCCATACGTTCCCCCTTGAAGCTTATATCTCTTCTGCTGTAGTTTCTAGTGACAAATTTTCTGTTGTATCTTCATGAAATTCGACGTATTTGTGAATGGCATAATACGCAAAAAATCCCATAACGAATGATGTAAAGCTCATGCCGATGAAAAAAATGTAAAAAATCGAAACTGGAAAGAATAGTAATGTAATGAAGACCATTGTAATCAAGAGTATGCTTGCCAAAATGGATCGCCACAAAGAAATCACAGACAAACTAATACTGTTTTTTAATAAATTCTTCAAATTCAATTCAACGCTCACAAGCATTGGAAAGACGTATATATATGCCATACACATGTAAAATAAAATGCTATTCATGATATAATACATGACAGAGTGCAGATTGCCGTAGAATATATATGCAACATACAATATAATAGCAGAAAAAATGGTAATAAAATATACTTGTGTGCTTTGTTTCCAATTTCTTTTGAAGCCATATTTGAAATCAAAAGTAAGGTCTACTGGTTCGTCACGCATCATTTTGATAATTACATGGTACATTGCACCGTATGCAGCCCCTACCGTTACAACTGGGATTGAGGCGAAAATAAATAAAACATTGAGCGAAACGAGTGTCCAAAATTCTCGAATGAAAATTTCTGCAAATAAAGCAAATCCTTTTTTTTTCGGGATGTCTTTTGGAATTCCTTTTCCTGGATTGTTGTAATTTGACTTAAACATGCTTTCTCCTTTTATTTTTTAAAGTAATTTTGATGATTTGTAATAAATAAATCTTATCACAAAACGAAAAAAAATACAAGTGGAAAGTGAAATTTAACGGATCTCCTATCTCTGTGTTATGATTTTTGGCAATATTTAATTTGGGGAGCAATATATCAAATTACAAACGATCAAAAAGGGAGGTCGTCCGTCTCATCAAAATAATCAATTTCCCTTTGAATATTTTCCCAATCTTCATTTGAATATTTTTTATTGAAGAAGATGTTATCTACAATTTGAACGAGTGTTTGAGAATTTTTCAATTCATCAAATGATGGATGATCATCGATATCAAAACGTGTGACTTTTTGTCCTTTTTTTCCACGAGTGAAAAGATATGCAGAACTGATTTCCATATCCAAAACTTCATTGATTTGCACGTTGGCTTTTCTTGAGATAAATTCGGCGGTGTCGATATCTTGTCCGCCCAAATACAAACAATTATCACAATTATTGATGATCGTTTTTGCTTTATTGATGTCGTATACAGAATACAATTGCGTGATGCTTTGGATAATGATGCTCACAGAAATTTCTCTTGAACGAATGACAGATATGATATTGTCAAAATTAGGAATGACCGTATTTGTTGCAAAATCGTCTAATATAAATCGGACAGGCACAGGCAATCTGTTATCTGGTGAATTGTCTGCGTATGCACATAAATTTTGGAGTGCTTGTGCATAAAATAAAGTGCTTAGTTTATCCATCGAACGATCCGTATCGCTAATTGTTAAAAAAAAAGCTGTTTTTTCGTTGGCGATAGATTCAAAATCGATCCGTTCTTCTTTGTGATACATTTCAAGTGCTTCATCAAAAATAAGTGTGCTAAATTTTTCAATGGCAATCCCTACAATGCTTGCATGCATCCGATCTGTATCCGCATTTGATTTGATTAGTTGGTATTGTCTAAATGCAAAACTGTTAGGGTTTTCCAAAGAGAGTGATTCCATTTCTTCAGAAAATTCAGTTGATGTAAGCGATGGTATCCGTTTTGCAATATTTTCCATCGTATGTTTGGTCGGTTCGAGACATTCTAATACGTAGGCTATGATGCAAGATAAATATAAATTTGCTGCCAAATCCCAAAAAGGGTCTCTTGCATTTTCTGAAACAGGAGCAATGATCCTTGCAACCGTTAGAATGTCTTGTGCTACATATTGTTTCCTTTTTTTATCGTATCGAATGCAGTCCAAAGGATTATATCCGTATGAATTATCCATATTTTTATAATCGATTAACATAACTTTATAGCCATTTTTTTTGAGAAGAATATGAAATTCTTCATGTAGATTTCCTTTTGTATCAGCAATTACCATACTTTCGTTCATTTGCAATATATTGGGTTTTACGTAACCTCTTGTCTTACCAGCTCCAGAGGGACCTATGATCAAATCATTGTTGTTGATTTTCGTTATTCGTGTGTCGTTGTCCATAAATATTGACTTTGCTAAAATTCTTTTGTTCTTCATAAAAAACTCCTTTCTAAATTGGAATTGTTGGCTTTGCTCTGCAATGTTTTGCAATAGTGCCTAAGTATATACAAGCTTATCATCAATTACAATTCATATATAATTTTATCTGCGATGCCAAAGGCAACGGCTTCTTCTGCATCGAAATACGTGTCTGATGCAGTGACGCTGTAAATTTCTTCGAGTGTTTTATTTGTGTGTTTGGCAAATATTTTTGCTGTAATTTCACGTGTTTTCATGATGCGTCTGCTTTGTGCATCAATTGCCAAAGCACTGCCGCCGATGCCCCCACGAATCAAAGGGTCGTGTACCATCACATATGCATGTGGCAAAATATGACGGACATCTCCAGAAAGAAACAACAATGCCCCCATACTCGCAGCAGTACCCACACATACCGTACGAATTGGACACTTGACAGCATTCATAATGTCATATAGTGCCAATCCGCTAGACACTTCACCGCCGGGACTGTTGATGTATATTGTGATTTCTGCTTCTTTGTCAACAGAATACAAATATCGAATTTGCGAAATGATAGAATTGACAGACTCCGCATCGATAGGTCCAATGCATTCGATTTCTCTATGTGCTAACATTTCATCTTCGATGTTGCATAATGTGGTGCCACTGTAACCGTTTTTTATAATTTTTGGTCTCATTTTGAATATACTCCTTTTTGTGGTTTATCTGATGGATTTTGTTTTTATGTAGCTACTTTATTAAATTAAAGAAAGTATGATTTTTTGAATAGGTCCATGCAATCTATGGGTAGCCATCGTACTTTAAGGAATCATATGCCAAAACATAGAAAGAGAAGCACTACGAATCCCTTGATTAAAGATTGCGTAAAAATATAATTTTGTCGTGTACTAAGTTAAGCAATAACTTCATTTATTATATGCAATAGTATACATGAAAACCGCTCTTTTGAAAAGTGTTTTTTATAGATTTTGTAGGTTTCAGTAAAATAGTAGCAGAATTTGTAACGACAAATTTGCTGCGTGTATGTTTTGGAATAGATATATTTATTTTGTAAAAGCATTGATTTTATCACAAAAAAATGATAGAATATGTAGATAAATAGTAAGTATTTTTCTTTTTGATTGGAAAAGGAGGATTTTTTATGGACATAGAAGCATTAATAAAAAGACAATCAGAGATTAACATGAATATAGAAAATGATTTGGGTCTTTCATATCTTGAAAACGGCAGTGATTGTGACGAAGAAAAAGCCTTCCACCACTTATTAAAGGCGGCTGAAGGCGGTTCAAACGATGCCCGTTGTAGTTTGGGGGCGTATTACGAAGAAAAAAAAGAAGATTTGGAAGAAGCAATTCAATATTACAAAAAAGCGGCAGAGCAAGGGCATTGGAACGCACAAAGCAACCTTGCAAGGGTTTATTATGAAAATAAAGAATACGAAGAAGCGTTTTATTGGTATGAAATTATCGCAAAACGCTCTTCTGCCTTTGTGCAAAATGATTTGGGCTTAAGATACTTAGAACAAGAACGATTTCACAAGGCGGTTGAATGGTTTTTTCAATCTGCAAAGCAGGGGTATGCAAACGCCCAATGTAGTTTGGGGGCTTGCTATCTTACAGGGTTTGACGATGAAGAAATGCCAATTCCAAAAGATGAAGAATTAGCAGTCTTTTGGCTTAAAAAAGCCGCCCAACAAGGGTATGCAAACGCCCTATATAATTTGGGGGCTTGTCGCCCTACAGGGTTTGACGATGAAGAAATACCAATTCCAAAAGATGAAAATTTGGAAGTCTTAGGTTCGCACGAGAAGAAGTTGGAGGCGGAGGAACAATATAAGCAAGGCATGGAGTATTTTTATAAAGATGAATCTAAAGCATTTGAATGTTTCAAAAATGCTGCCGAACTAGGATATCCAGAGGCACAATACCAACTGGGTCGTTGTTATGAAAAGAAAACAGCTGGGAATCAATCATATAATGAGGCGTTCAAATGGTTTGAAAAAGCTGCCAATCAAGGAGCAAAGGAGCATTTAGAAGAGTTTACTAGCTACTGTAAATTTTATATAGGAAGTGATGGTGATTGTGAAAATGGCGACGAGACCGAACAATTAAAAAAAACAGCAAAAGAACAATTGAATCAAATATGCAAGAAATTATATAGTGAAGCAGAAAAGGATCTTGCTTTACATAAGGAAGGGAAAGAGTCGGCAAAAAATTATTTTGATAAAGCACACAATATTGCTAAGAAAAAAGATACCAAGGAAAAAAATGGGAAAATAATACGTTATACGGCTAAAAAGCACTACGAAGTAATCTATAATTATGTACGGGCGGATATATTAGGCAATGAAGATGCAAAAAAAGAGTTGAAAAAACATTATTTTTTTGAACTTCCTAAATAAATGTGTATGAGAAAACAACAACGTTAGCGTCAATAGAAGATATAGAATAAAGGAGATAAAAATGAATACGACTACGATGCATACGAATAAAGAAAAAAGGATCGTACAGCCATATCGAGCATGGGATTCACATTGCTTGATTGATGATATTGACCAAAAATCGGATAAGGAGATTATGGAATTTTTTGAAGGAGTAAACACAGCCTCTGCACAATATAATCTCGGGGTATGTTATGAATCTGGAATTGGCGTGGAACAATCATATGAAACCGCATTTGCTTGGTATGAAAAAGCAGCTGACCAAGGGCTTGAATTGTCTAAAGAAACGATGGCTACATTTTATGAAAAAGGAAAAGGTGTGGAACAATCGTATGAAAAAGCGTTCAAATTATACAAAGAAATCGCCAAACAAGATAATGCAGGGGCAAAAATCAAACTAGGTGAGTATTATGAAGAAGAAAAAGGTGTGACGCAATCACTCCCCAAAGCACGGAAGTGCTATGAAGAAGCGTTTGCAATATATGAGAAAAAAGCTGACAAAAAAGAATCGGAAGCACAACATTCTCTGGGTCTTTGTTATCTCAAGGGACGAGGTACAAAAAAATCAGTCTCTGAGGCGTTCCGCTGCTTTACACTTGCTGCCAAACAAGGATATCTAATTGCACAACAATCATGTGGTTGGTGTTATGAAAATGGAGTAGGCGTGGACAAATCTTATGAAGAAGCAGTCAAATGCTACAAAGAAGCGGCAGACCAAGGAAATGCAGAGGCACAACATTCACTCGGTTGGTGTTATGAAAATGGAGAAGGTGTAGAGAAATCTGATGAAGATGCATTCAAATGGTTTAAAAAAGCGGCAGACCAAGGAAATGCAAAGGCACAACATGCACTCGGTTGGTGTTATTCCAAAGGGCAATATGTGGAACAATCAGATGATATGGCGTTCAAATGGTTTAAAAAAGCCGCAGACCAAGGAGATGCAGCAGCACAAACTTCACTCGGTCGGTGGTATTACGAAGGAGACGGTATCGTAGAGGGACAATCTTATGAAAATGCAGTCAAATGGTACAAAAAAGCGGCCAAACAAAGATATGCAAAGGCACAACATGCACTCGGTTGGTGTTATGAAAATGGAGAAGGTGTAGAGGAACAATCCTTCGATAACGCATTCAAATGGTACGAAAAAGCGGCAAAACAAGGAAATGCAAAGGCACAAACTGCACTCGGTTGGTATTATGCAAAAGGAAAAGGTGTAGAGGAACCATCTTATGAAGAGGAAGTCAAATGGTTTGAAAAAGCGGCCGACCAAGGAAATGCAGAGGCACAACATGCACTTGCTTGGTGTTATGCAAACGGAAAAGGTGTAGAGGAACAATCCTTCGGTGAAGCATTCAAATTGTACGAAAAAGCAGCAGACCAAGGAAATGCAAAGGCACAATATGCACTCGCTTGGTGTTATTACAAAGGAGAAGGTGCAGCTCAATCTTTTGATGATGCATTCATCTGGTTTGAAAAAGCGGACGACCAAGAAAATGCAAAGGCACAACATACACTC
>JAWXUZ010000126.1:0-5742 GCA_044425835.1 Bacillota bacterium
ACTTGACAAATAAAGACGAGGATGGCAATACAGTGGAGGGTACATGGGGATTCGTTTTAGATGGTGGTGGCTATGGTGATGAATCAGGGCATGCACACGATGCAACGTATAGTTCTATGCTCGATCTTCATTTCACCCCAGATGATACAGAAACGTATGCAGAAATTGAATCGTCTGTTATCGTGCATATCGAAGCAAAAGAAGTCAAAATTGTAGCGAAAGACGTATTTGTAGGGCTTGGAGATGAAGAGCCAACAACGTATGAGTATACGGTTGATGGATTTGTAACGCTAAGCAATGGCACGGTAGAGGGATTCAGCACAAATCCAGTGTTCGTTTGTGAAGAACATATGGAAGCGTATGGCAATTATGCAATTTACCCAGAAGTGCATGGAACGGCAAGTGCAAATTATAGCTTGAAACATACCAACGGGTATTTGCACGTTGCAGAATTGTTTACAGTGACATTTGATACAGCAGGCGGTAGTGCAATCACTGCACAAAGTGTGTATAATGGTGATGTTGCGAAAGCTGTCGAAGACCCAACAAGAAGTGGATATATTTTCACGGGTTGGACTTTGGACGGCGAAGCATTTGACTTTACAGAAAAAATCACAGGAGATTCAACACTCGTTGCAACATGGGAAGTGGATCCTGATGCTAGTGCTGGAACTGGAACAGATACTGATACTGGAGCTGGTACAGGAACTACTGGTACTGGTACTAATACAGGTGCTACAGGAGGTTCTACTTCTGCTGCTGGTTCTGGTTCTGACACTACAACAAAACCATCTACAGACGGTACTGGAGATGAAACTACTACTGAACCTGGTACAGGAACTGGTACGCCAACACTTTCTGAACCAACGACAACACCTGTCCTACCTCCATCAACGACGGTAGAACCAACGGACACTGTAACGACAACAGATCCAGAAACTGGAAATAAAACAGATACAACCGTTTACGAAGGTGGAACAGAAGTGACACAAACCACAACACCAAGCGGAGAAGTAACAGGAGAAGTGAGTGGTGTCACAGGAAATACGACTTTGGTCATTCCAGTGGATACCACACCGACACTTGGTCAAGTTGTAGTCGTGACATACCCAGACGGCACAACAGCAATACTTCCAAATGGTGTGCCTGATGGAGACGGTTTCAGAGTGACAATTGATTCTAATGTCACATATGAAATCGTGGATAATACAAAATATTTTATTGATGTACTTCCAGGTAGTTGGTATGAAGAAGCTGTAATTTTTGTGACTTCAAGAGAATTATTTGTAGGTATGACACCAGAAATATTTGCACCAGACAAAAATATGACTCGTGCAATGTTTTGGCAAGTACTTTATAACTACATTGGTACATTGCCTACAGACAGCACTGGTGAATTTTGGTATTCCGATGCACAAGCTTGGGCAAAAGAAATAGGAATCTCTGATGGATTCAATCCAGATCGTGATATTACTCGCCAAGAAGCGGTGACAATTCTTCATAGAATGGTTGGTACACCACTTGTAAGCGGTGATGTATCAGCAGGATTTGCTGATTATAGCGACATTAGTGAGTGGGCTGACGACGGTATGAATTGGGCAATTTACACTGAACTTCTTGTTGGAAGTAATGGCAACTTAAAACCAACAACTAATATCACAAGAGCTGAAGTTGCAATGTTATTAATGAAATTTCTTAGTATGTAATAAAAGTAAGTGAAATAAAAACACAGACCGATATATTCTGATAACCAAAGAATATGTCGGTCTGTTTTTTGCTTTAGAATCAGTTGTATGAATCAGTGATTCTAAGGTATTTTTATAAAAATAAGATGAGAAATTGCTGAAATGACTTGAAATATGGTTTGTAATTGTGTATACTAATTGATAGTGGAGTGGTTTATATGTTTTTTCTATATGTAAGTTATGCAAAAAACGAATAAATTATATGAATAGAAATATCAATGAATTTCAGAAAGGATTTATTATGAAGAAAATAAAAAAATGGTTGAGCGTAATGCTGACTTTTGTGATCATTTCAACGATGGCAAATACGAACCAACTACAGGCAAATACGTTGTCAGACTTGCAAGATAAGAGGGATTTGCTTGCCAAAGAAACGGACGAAGCAAAGGCGAAAATCGAGGAATTAGAGGGCAAACAAGCCACTGTTTTACAAGAAATTGAAGCAATGGATCAACTAATGAATGCATTGCAAAAAGAACTGCAAGCAGCAGAAACAGAAATGTATAGTATTGAAAATTACTTAGCCAATACAGAGGCAGAACTTGCAGCTGCTATTGTTGAAAAAGAGGATCAAACCGTACTTTTGGGGACGAGATTGCGTTTCGTACAACACAAAGGAACGATTGGATATTTGGAAATCTTGCTCGATTCTAAGAGTTTTTCTGATTTATTTTTGCGTGTGCAATACATCAATGATATCATGCAATTTGACAGAGAAATTTTAACGAAACTCGAAGAAATCGAAGAAAATATTGAAATCAAACGACAAGAGGTTGAGCAATCTTTGGAATTGCAAGTGGAAGTCGTGGCATATGAAGCGGAAAAAGTCAAAGAAATGAATGCTATGTTGAGTGAAAAAAATGCACTCATGCGTTCATATGAAGCCGACGAAGCGAAATACGATGAAATTGTACGTGTCAACGAAGCAGCAGACAAAGAAGTCCTTGCACTGATTGCGAAAGAATCGGCAGGTGTGGGCGGTACAGTGTATTATACAGGTAGTGGCAATCTTGGTTGGCCTGTGCCATCGAAAGCGGCATCTTCAAGTAGTTTGAGTAGTGGGTATGTCAATCGTACGAATCCGATTACTGGAAAATATGAATCACATAGCGGTTATGACATTCCAGCAAGTTACGGTTCGGCAATTGTGGCGGCGGAAACTGGAAAAGTCATTTACTCTGGATGGATGAACGGGTATGGCAATACGATCGTAATCGATCACGGTGGCGGACTTTCCACATTATACGCTCATAATTCATCTTTGACAGTATCAAAAGGGTCAACGGTCAATCGAGGACAGACTGTGGCACTTTGTGGTAGCACAGGAATGTCGACAGGGAACCATTTGCACTTTTCAGTGCTTGTCAATGGGTCTTATGTCAATCCTGAAAGTTACCTTGGCGTGGGCAATGTTTCATATTAAAATAGTATAGCAAAAAGTAGGGGGAACCAATATGTATGAAAAACCTGAGTTTATTTCGGTGGCAAAAAGAGAGAACAACAAAGAAAGAGAATATTTATTGGTGAATGAAAAACAGGGCAAACATGTACCATCTCTCGTGGAAGATACGTTTTCTATGTTCGATGAATTGGTAGATGTATTTCGTGGAACCAAAAGTGTTGCAGACAAAAAGTTTTTGGTCATTGGTTTTGCAGAAACGGCAACTGCAATTGGTACGAGTGTGGCAATGGCACTGAATATGCCTTGCATGCAGACGACAAGAGAGCCGTTTCATGAATTGGATTGCTTGTATTTTGAAGAAGCACATAGCCATGCAAAAGAGCAAAAACTCATCAAAAAAGATTTGGAAATGGCAATCGCCATCGGTATTGAAGGGATTTTATTTGTAGAAGATGAACTCACAACAGGGACGACCATTTGCAATGCAGTGCAAGCCATTCGTACGGCATATCCAAAAGCTGGACTTGAATTTGTGGCACTTTCTATCGTCAATTGTATGGACGAAGCACATTTGGAACGCTTCAAACAAGAAAAAATCACTGCGTTGTACAGTCATAAATATATGAGTACAGACGATATAGGAGCAATTGCAAATGTCGTGGATAAACTAGATGAAAAGCTTGCTATGCCTTGGGAAGAAAATGTTTTGAATGTCTCAATCGATTCTTCAGTTGATTTGCGACGACTCAATGGGCCAAAAACGATAGAAAAAGCATGCCAAAAATTCATCAATGTGGTGTTGCCAAAACAAATGGTAGCGGAAAACATTCTTGTATTGGGTAGTGAAGAATTTATGTATCCAGGCTTGCGACTTGCAGAAGAGTTGCGTAAAAAAGGCAATACAGTTGCGGTACATGCAACGACAAGAAGCCCGATGTTGCCAAGTGACGATGCGGGGTATGTCATTCAAAAAAGATACCAATTGAGCAGTTTGTATGAAAAAAATCGCCAAATTTATGTTTATAATTTGAAACAATATGATAGAGTCTATATCGTGACAGATGCAAAAATTTACAATCGTTATGCCATTAATGATTTGATTGCGGCATTGCAACACGAAGGAAATCAAAAAATTCAAATTGCAGAATGGAGAATTTATGGAGACAAGTTATGAAAAAGATGATGTCACATTGTTGTTGAAAAACATCAATGGACTCGTTGCACCGTTGCCTGTGGAAGAACGTGAAAAATTGATCCAACAAGGCGGTCATTACGGTGGCATGTTGCCTGTGGAGTATGTGCCGTCGGAAGATTATATGGGCTTGTACCGTGTGGCACTCGAAACGTATAAAAAAGAAGTGGCAAAAGCCGTGGCGGTGGTCTCTCAAAAAATTGTAAAAGCAAGGGGACGTCGCATTGTGCTTGTTTCTTTGGCCCGTGCAGGGATTCCGGCAGGGATATTGATCAAACGCTATTTGAAAGAAATGCTCGACATTGATGTGGTGCATTATGGCATTTCTATCATTCGTGACATTGGCATTGACCATGCGGCAATGGAATATATTTTGGCAAGACATGAAAAAAGTGAGTTGCTTTTTGTAGATGGTTGGATTGGCAAAGGGGCAATTTTGTCGCAGTTGCAAGAGGCGATGCGTCAATACCCTGAAGTATCGCCTGAGTTGGCAGTGCTTGCCGATCCGGCAAATATCGTCTCTCTTTGTGGCACACAAGAAGATTTTTTGATACCGAGTGCATGCTTAAATAGTACGATTTCTGGACTTGTCAGCCGTACATTTTACAGAGACGATGTCATCAAAAAAGGTGAGTTTCATGGTGCGTTATACTATGACAATTTGACGGGCGAAGATGTCTCGAACGACTTCATTGACGCAGTGACAAAAGAGTTTGTGCGTGAAGTGGAATTTCCGAAAATGAAGTTGGGCGGAGACACTGGAGAAGATGAAGTCAGACGCATTGCCCACTTTTTCGATGTGGAAAACCTCAATTTTATCAAGCCAGGGGTTGGTGAAACGACAAGGGTGTTGCTTCGACGAGTGCCATGGAAAATATTGGTTTCTGAAACGGCGAAAAATGATGCCGTTTTGCAACATATCAGACAGTTGGCAAGTGAGCGAAATGTCCCTGTGGAGCTGTATCCTTTGGAGCATTATAAAGTTTGTGGAATCATTCGCAGAGTGTGATGTCTTTTTTAGGAAAAAGTTTCTTGTGAATTTAATTTTTTTATGTTATACTATAGCCAACCTATAAAATAGGAAAGAAGTGATATAAAAATTATGAATAATATCAATTTACAAATTTCATTCAACTCACCCGTTGTGCTTATTTTTGTGTTTGTTTGTGCAGGTACATTGGTTTTGAATACTGTGACCGGCGGTTGGTCGAACCAATACCTTTTTTCGGTGTACCGATCTTCTTTGATGGACATTCTTTCGTATGTTCGGGTGTTTGGTCATATTGTGGGGCATGCAAATTTCGCCCATTTTTTCAATAATATTACGCTGATTTTACTGGTGGGTCCTCTCCTTGAGGAAAAGTACGGAGGGGCAAATCTCCTTTTTGTCAGATCGGAAGAGC
>JAWXUZ010000127.1:0-5724 GCA_044425835.1 Bacillota bacterium
GGGGGTATCGATGTCACTCTATCTAATAAACCTATTATACAATAAAATCTTGTATAAATATACAGTGAATAAATGACCCTAACGGCTTTTTATTCACCCAATTACATTATATAAGGGGGTCAACTCACTTTGCTATGCAAAGCGGCTTCGCCGCCGCTGTATTCTTCAGCGGTGAGGAAGTCAACTCACTTTGCTATGCAAAGCGGCTTCACCGCCGCTGTATTCTTCAGCGGTGAGGAAGTCGGCAAAGACTAAGGTCTTTTTTTCTTTTCTTTCTTTTTTTCTTTTATTTTCTTTTCTTTTCAAATAAAAACATTGACCGATTTTGTAAAAAAATTCTCCGCAATCGCTACAGATATTGACAAAAAAAACGCTCCTATTTTTATATACTTAGTCATGAAAAATCATTTGGCTACATATAGAAAGGACGTGCTATCGTGGAAGAACAAGAAATTGCAATGGACAAGGGAACACCCTCTTATGACCTCCCCCAAATGCCGAGGTACAAAAATAAAACGGAGGACTTATACCGTGAAATCAAAAAAAATTTAAAAGATTTCAAAAAATACAAAAAACACGCTTTCATTTGGCGACGTGATTTGTTGCGTTTGATCGCCTTTATGTGCTTCGGTTATTTTTGGGGACAAGGCGAAATTTTAGGCCTCTTTCAACCGCTGGGCATCGCCTATATCTCGATTTTTTTCGGCGAAAGTATTTTTTTCTTCACTGGACTCGTTTCTGTTATGGCAGGCACACTTCTGGAAAATCCACTGAAAATGGGTGCATTGCTGACAGCAGCAGTGGCGATTGAAGTGACCATCGGTCGCACTTTGTTGCGAGAAGAACGGGGCAAAAAAGCACTGCTTGCAGGCTTCGCTATGGGGCTTGCTGGTCTGTTTTACGCCATTTCCCAAGGTGGTTTGCGGTATTTTTACGTCGTGGCAATCGTGGAATCTGCGATGGCTATGGTGATTTCATACCTCGCACAAAAGGGAATGTCTATCTTTTTCCTTGCCGACCGCATGCGTGAGAGCAAAGACGGTCAAATTTGGTTGCCAACGAAAGAAGAAGTCCTCGGTGGTTTATTCTTAATTTCAGGTGTACTCGTTGGAATGAGTGGCATGGATTCCGTTTTTGTCCGTGAGGGAATGCTCGCATTTGTTTGTGCGTACTTCATTGGCATTTCTGCAAAATTGGAGGGCATGAGCGGTGGAGCGACAGCTGGTCTGGTGCTTGGATTTTTACTCTACATGTGTGGTGGTGTCTCAAGTGCAACGTTTGCCTTATTTGGCATGGCGGGACTCTTTGCTGGTGCCATGCGTGACCTCGGCAGATGGGCAATTGCCCTCATTTTGGTTTCCGTGCCGTTGCTCATGGTGTTTTACCAAGACCGATCCGCTTTTACTACTTTATGGTTGCAAGGTTGGGCGATTGGCGGACTTGTATTTTTCTTGACACCGCTTCGGCTGATGAATCTGTTTCAAGGTCAAATTTTTATGCAAGAAAGTGTCAAATCAGTTTACTTAAAGAAAAAAGCCATGCTCGAAGGGAAATTACTCGATTTCTCCAAAGCATTTTTCACTCTCGCAGAGACGTTTCGTCCAGTCGAAGAAGGTGTCCAAAAAAATGAAATCGTCGCAATGGTCGATACGATCGCCGAAAATACATGCAATGGCTGTGGCTTGGCTCATTACTGTTGGGAGGAAGATTTGTATCGCAGTTATAGTACGACAGTCAATGCCCTCTCTTGCTGTGAAGAAAAAGGCCGTGTCAATTTATGGGATTTGCCCGAAGATTTCCGTGCGACTTGTGCCAAAATTGATACTTATGTTTCAGAAATCAACAAGGCATACGAAGTCTATCGCCGAGACAGACTCTGGACAGGTCGACTTGAGGAGTGTAAAAAACTCGTGGGGCAACAGATGGAAGCCGTCGGTTCTTTGCTCGAAGAACTTTCTGATGAAATGGACGATGAGAGCGTTTTTCATGAGGAACTCGCAAAAGAAGTGAAGCGTTTCTTCAATAAAAAAGGCATTCAACTCAAAGGCATTCAAGTCATCGATGAGAGCGAAACGGGCAGACGACGAGTCGAATTTTTAGTCGGGAGCTGTGGCTGTAAGGGGGATTGCCACGCTTCGTATGAGATGTGGTTGCGTGAAATTGTGGGGCGACCGTTGCAACTCAAAGACCGCAATCGCTGTTACTCCAAAGGTGACGGCATGTGTCCACTGACTTTTTTGGAAATCCCTACATTTCAACTCACAACGGCTACGGCAGTCGCCTCGTCTTCGCAATCACACATCGGCGATGCGACTGGATTTTTAGTCACAGAAGAAGGGGTGGCGATGATGGCTGTTTCTGATGGCATGGGCAAAGGCGAAGTCGCCGCTAGAGAAAGCAAAACGGCAATTGAACTGCTAGAGCAATTTAGCGAAGCTGGATTTCAAAAAGACATATCCATCAAAATGATCAACTCCGCATTGCTGTTGCAACGAGGTGAGGACAGCTATGCCACACTCGATATTTCAGCTGTTGACTTATTTACAGGTCGGGCGAAATTCGTCAAACTCGGTGCGGTGTCGTCGTATATTTTGCGTGGCGAACGCATTTTGACTGTGACGGCACATACGCTCCCAGCAGGGATTTTAGAAGAAGTCGAAGTCCACGAACAAGAGATGAATTTGAAAGATGGCGATATTATTATCATGATGACAGACGGTGTGACAGAAGTCATCGGAAGTGAGGCGAGTATGGCTGTTTGGCTGAAAGAAAAGTGTATGGAAAATCCGATGGCAAATCCAGAAGATATTGCCTCATATATTTTGAAAGAAGTGAAGAAAAAGAATCGGTTTGCTGAAGATGGTGATGATATGACGGTGATGGTGGGGCGGTTTTGGAAGAAAAGAAGAGGTGCGTAAAAATCAGTCGTTTCTATTGACTTGCTTCAAATAAATCGTATAATAAAGGTAGCAAATAAAAAACGACAATTTGGAGGAATTATGAAAAAATTACTATTTTTATCTATACTTTTGAGTGCATTTACAAGCAATGTTTATGCCGAAACGACAGACGAAAATGATACAATTCTCAGTCAAAATGCCGACGGCACAAACGTCATCTCGAAAATGACTTCCGTCCCAACATTAGAATCAGAACCGTCAACAGCAGGGAAAAATATCAAGGTCAAAAAGTATGGCATTGCCGATCGTAACGGCACAATTTTAATAGAACCGATACTAGATTTCGTTTCTTTATTCAATGCCCCGTTCGAGATTGTATTCGATGAAAACGGATTTTCTGAAGCAATTTACGATGCGGCATATTACTATTACGCTGGACAAGATACTCTCTGGACACCAGCTGAAACGAAGAAAATCCTCATCAATTCCAACTATAAAACATGGGAATCATACGACACATTTTACGATAATTTCATCACTGAAAACAGATTTATTGTAAAAGGCGAGGGCAAGTCTGTTTTGGTGGATGGCGACTTGAACAAGATTGCCGACTCGTACACGCATATCATCGAGCTTGACGATGGCAAGTGGTACGCTTCCACTGACCCGAGTGCGACTGCCCCTGTTTATAGCATCGTCTTGGACAACGACGGCAATGAGATTGCAGATTTCGATCCCTTAGTGGAAACAAAAATCAGTGCGTGGGCAGAACCTTACATAGAAAAAGCCAACGAATTGGGCATTACTACAACAGGCAAAACGACTGCTTTCAATACAAGTTTTTTTACAGAAAAAGTCACGAGAATTGAATTTTGTAGACTGGCAGTCAATACGCTGATGGCACTGCAATTTGAGTTGCCAAGGATTGAAAATTACGATGTATTTACCGATACGAACGATGAAAATGTGCTAATTTGCTATGAGTTGGGCATCATTTCTGGAGTGGGAAATGAAAAATTCAATCCGTATGGCAATATGACCCGTGAGGCGGCCGCAAGAATTTTAGTGAGTTTGGCAGAAGTGCTTGACATAGCATTGGTAGAAAAAAGTGATGTAGAACTGTTTGCTGATTTCAATACGGCTTCCGATTGGGCGAAAGAATATATCTTGCAAGTGACTGCACTAAAAACAACACAAGGCGAGAGAATTATGGCAGGCACATCGGAAACGACTTTTTCCCCTTTGCAGACGTATACGACGGAGCAATCTGTGGCGACACTCGTTCGTATGGTGGATTTGAAAAAAGAATCCATTGCATGATATCGATACAATCTGTAAGTTTCTCATAAATTTACACCTGACCTATTGACATTTTTTTTCTATATGTTACAATGAAATAAGCACGCATACAAAGTTTGTATTGCGTAGAAAAAAGGCTGTGACGGTGCAAAGTAGCTTCATGATACGGAGTAAAGAAGTTTCTAGTCCAAGCGTTCTGATTCATTTTCTTGTAAAACATGCAAAAAATGTCTCGAAATCTTGGTATTTAAAGTGCTAGAATTCTTCTTCAGAGAGAACTGCCCGAGGGAAAAATCCCTTTGGGTTGTGAGCAGTTCCCCACTACATGAATTGAAAATTCCCACTTGAGCCGACTTCTTCAACTCGCTGACAATTGTTTCGAGGTAGGGAAGTCCGTTTGCTGTACGTTACGCAGTTGCAAAGTGTCTACTGTAAGTTGGGCATATTGAATACTCGATACTACTTCGGAAATTTCAATAAATCCCCAGTAGAAATTTGGGTGGTACCACGGAATATATCTTCGTCCCATATTTTGGCAACCTCCGAAAACCTCTAGCACCAATCTTTCCGGCTAATTATTCCCGTCATAATTCCCCAAAAGCCTCGATGATATTTCCGATATCACCTACGTTTTTTGTGAACTATGCCGAAAAAATTATCTCGAAAATCTTGGTACTTAGGTTTCCGGAGGTCGCCTTTTGAATCTACGATTCTATGGGGAGAGGATTATTTTTTATGTTTCACGTTTGAAAGTAGGAGAGGAGTCATTTGACAATGAAACAAAAACTAGAAGAAATCAAAAAGCAAGGCACAACTGCATTTGAAGGTGCAATGCAAATGAAAGACATCGAGGAGATGAAAGTCAAATACCTTGGAAAAAAAGGCGAATTGACAATGATTTTAAAGGAGATGGGCAAACTTTCCAAAGAAGAACGTCCAGTGATGGGGCAGATTGCAAATGAAGTCAGAGAAGTCCTTGAACAAAAATTAGAAGAAGCAAAAGACCGTGTGGAAACTGCGGAATTGAGCAAAAAATTGAAAAATGAAAAAATCGATGTGACGGTGCCAGGGAAAGAACGCAAAGAAGGTCACCGCCATCCGATGAGCATTGTCACAGAAGAAATTTCAAATATTTTCATGGGCATGGGCTATGAAGTCGTGGAAGGTCCTGAAGTCGAAAAAGATTACTACAACTTTGAGGCACTCAACATTCCAGCAAACCACCCCGCAAAAGACGAACAAGATACGTTTTACATCAATGATGAGATCGTATTGCGTACGCAAACTTCACCTGTACAAGTGCGTACTATGGAAAAAGGCGAATTGCCAATTCGTATGATTGCTCCGGGGACGGTATACCGTGCCGATGAAGTCGATGCGACACATTCGCCAGTATTTCACCAATTGGAAGGGCTTGTCATCGATAAAAATGTGACGATGGGCGACTTGAAAGGGGCTTTGGCAGTATTTGCAAAAGAACTCTTCGGCGAAAATACGAAAGTGCGTTTCCGTCCACATCATTTCC
>JAWXUZ010000128.1:0-5715 GCA_044425835.1 Bacillota bacterium
GCGACCAAAGAACACCCCTACAAAAAGCTTAAAATATCAATATGTAGGAGCGGGCGACCAAAGGTCACCCCTACAAAAAGCTTAAAATATCAATATGTAGGAGCGGGCGACCAAAGGTCGCCCCTACAAAAAGCCTAAAATATCAATATGTAGGAGCGGGCGACCAAATATCACCCCTACAAAAAGCCTAAAATATCAATATGTAGGAGCGGGCGACCAAAGGTCGCCCCTACAAAAAGCTTAAAATATCAATATGTTGGGGATTTGGCAGATGTACAAGAAAGGACAAAATCATGATTGAAGAAATTAAATATGAAAAAAAAGGACGTATCGCAACCATCACTTTGAATCGTCCGAAAAAAATGAACTCCATTACGAAAGAAATGGGCGAAGAACTCCATAGAATTTCAGCAGACATCAACGCCGATGAGTCGATTTCTGTAGTTCTTTTGACTGGTGAAGGGGAACGCAGTTTCTCCACAGGTAGCGACATTACGTTACTACACCAATATGGCACACCTTACCAACTACGCAATCGCCTTGATTACTGTGCGGCAATCCGTAGCATTAGAAAACCTGTTGTTGCAAAAATCAAAGGCTACGCACTCGGTGGTGGTTTGGAATTGGCACTCACAACGGATATCCGTATTGCTGATACGACTTCATCTTACGCTGTATCTGAAGTAAAAAATGGCTGGACATCGGGCAGTGGGGCAACGCAACTCTTGGGGCGTTTGATGTCGTATAACCAAGCAGCTGAACTCGTGTTGACTGGTAAAAAAATCGATGCCAATGAAGCGTATCGCTTGGGCATTATCAACCAAGTGTTGACTGTGGAAGAAATCGATGCGTATGTGGATAATCTACTAAATGAAATGAGCGAACTCTCGCCGATTGCACTCCAACTCACGAAACAAAATCTACGTGCTTCTCAAAATATGGGTATGGATATGGGGTTACAATACGAAAATGATCTGTTTGCATTTAGCTTTACGACTGATGATGCAAAAGAAGGCCAAGCAGCATTTGCTGAAAAAAGAAAGCCGAATTTTCAATAAATGATGATGAAAAAGCAATGGTACATTTTTGTATGATTGCTTTTTGTTATTTTTTCTGTTGAAGTAGTGTCTTTTCCCTTCTTTTAAAAAGTAAATATTTATTTTAAATTTGTAGTATATTACAATTGCATATTTTTACAAATTATAGTATACTATATTTGTAGAATAAGGAGGTGGGCAAATGGTGAATCTGAAATTGTCAGGTCCTTTCGCAAAATGCATGAAAGAACAAAATACAGAAGGCTTTTGGGTCGTCGACGCAGCCGGTCAAACCGTAGAAGCGTTTTTACAAACGACTGAAGTCAAAGACCATTACATGAATTACGGTGTCGTTGTCAACGGCAAAACGAAACAAAAAACGTACGTCATGCAAGACGACGATACAATCAAAGTAATTCCGCTTTTCGCAGCAGGATAAGTGGAAATCGAAAGAGGTGACACACCATGAGTAGATACAAAAGGCAACAAAACCTCCCTCTAATGCAAGACGGCGGACAAGCAAAATTACAAAATGCTTGCGTTGCCGTCATTGGTGCGGGGGGACTGGGGTCGCCTGTTTTGACTTACTTGACTTGTGCAGGTGTTGGGAAAATTCGTGTGATTGATACAGATATCGTGGAAGAAACGAATCTCAATCGCCAATTTTTCTATACACCAGAGCATATCGGTCAACAAAAAGCAGAAGTCGCAACGAAGCGATTGCAAGAGCAAAATCCAGAAATTTCAGTGGAAGCACATGCAACATTACTCGACAAAAACTCGATTGCAACACTCCTTTTTGGAGCAGATGTCGTGGTCGATTGTGTCGATAATATGCAAACGAGACGACTCGTCAATGCGTGGTGTGTCGAAAACAAAATACCACTCGTTGAGGGTGGCATCGATGGGCTGTATGGATATGTTCTGCCAATCGGCGAAAATTCGCCTTGTTTCGATTGCATTTCTTCTCATGAAGCGGATGTAAAAAAAGAAAATGTCGGGGTACTTGGGGCAACTGCTGGTGTCATTGGTACGCTACAAGCGACGGTGTGCCTAAAAATTCTTTTAGGTGGCGACGTGTCGTACGGAAATATGTTGCAATATGATGGGGAGACTATGACGTTTGAAACGATTTCGTTTACACACGGTGAGAGCTGTCCGTATCATTTTCATACTGCAAAAAGCAATGAAACCATCAAAGAAAACTAGAAAAAAAGAAAGGGTGAAATGTATGTTAGGTGGATATTTTAACAAATTTTTACGTGTCGACCTCACCAATGAAACGCTCGAAGATGCTTCGTTTGACGAAAGTATTTTGCGTAAATACCTTGGTGGGAGCGGACTCGGTGCGAGGATTCTTTACGATGAAACGACACCAGAAACAGACCCACTCGGTCCTGACAATGTACTGATTTTTTTGACAGGCCCAACAGAAGGGACGAGAATGCCAAACGCTGGACGTTTTCAAGTGACGACTCGTTCGCCATTGACAGGCTCATTTGGTGAGGCAAATTCAGGCGGTACTTTCGGTGTCCGTTTGAAAAAGCTGGCTATGACGGTATTATTTTCAAAGGCTGTGCGAAAAAACCAATGTATTTGCACATCGATAGTGGAAAACCTGAACTCCTTGAAGCGAATGAACTTTGGGGAAAAGACACTTTTGTAGTCGATGAAATCTTGAAAGAAAAACACGGCAAACGCACAACTACTTGTTCTGTTGGCGTTAGTGGCGAAGCACAATCGTTGCTTGCGTGTATCATGAACGATGGCGAAGATGCAAGAACTGCGGCTCGTTGTGGTGTGGGTGCGGTCATGGGATCGAAAAATCTCAAAGCAATTTCAGTGCTAGGCGATATCAAAACACCGATTGCTCATGAGGATGAATTTAATGCCACTGTGAAAAAATGGGCACCTCTTATTATGGAGAGAATGGCTGGTTTGCGTGAGGGTGGTACTTCTGGTGCTGTGCCTTTCATCGAAGAAATTGGCGATTTGCCAATCAATAACTGGCGAGATGGCAATTTTGACTGCGAAGACATTGCAACACCTAAAATGAACGCAGAATTTTTGTCTGGACGTTATAGCTGTGCCAACTGTGCAATTCGTTGTGGACGTGTGGTGACAGTCAAAGATGGCCCTTACAAATGCGAAAATGCAGCAGGCCCTGAGTATGAAACAATTGGTCTCTTTGGATCGAACTGTATGATTGCTGATATTCCAGCGATTACACACGCAAATACACTTTGCAACAAGTACGGAATGGATACCATCGGAGCAGCAGGTGCGGTGGCATTTGCAATGGAAGCGTTCGAGCGTGGCATTTTGACAGAAGAAATGCTTGGCATGAAAGCTCGTTTTGGCAATATCGAAGACATGATCGAATTGTTGCATAAAATGGGACGTTGCGAGGGATTTGGAAAAACTTTGGCAAATGGATCAAAAGTAGCCGCAGAAGTTTTGGGTGGTCTCAGTCCTGAATTTGCAGTCGTACAACGTGGTATGGAATTTCCAGCACATGACCCAAGATATTCGAGTGCAGTTGCATTGCAATATGCAGTCAGCCCTCGTGGAGCTTGTCATTTGAGTGCCAACACACACGGCCCAGAGTACGGCGGTTCGTATCATGGATACGGTTTTGGAGATGGCGAAACCATCGAACTCGACAATCATTCTACAGAGCATAAAGTCGATATGAATATCGAAATGGAAACAATTATGTGTCTTTGTGATTCGATGACGGTCTGCAAATTTGTACTAGACGGTATCGGTACGGAAACTTGTGATATGTTCGTTGAGTGGCTCAACTTGATTACTGGTTGGGATTTGACGAAAGAAGAACTCGTTCTTGCTGGACAAAGAATTTTCAATCTAAAACGTATGTATCTTGTGCGTGATGGCCAGTCAAGAAAAGATGACAAATTGCCACCTCGTATGAAAAAACGTAGAGGTACAGGTGGTTCGGCTACGCATATTCCGAATGTCGATGGTATGCTCGATGAGTATTACGAAAAACGTGGTTGGGACGAATTTGGTATTCCAACACCTGAAATGCTTGAAAAATTAGGACTTGCAGGCACAGTATAATTAGCTTTTGTTTGGTTTCGATAAATTCCAGTCGTATGATTTGGGAATTTATAGCATCATCATTATGTTCCGATTGGGAGAATCTAAGTATGGAAATATAGGAGTCTTCTGACGTTAGGGTTATTTTAGAAATGAAATGGCCTTCCATTTTGAAAAGGAACAGCTGATTTTACAATGTGCCTCGGGGGATATCGGTGTGGTTTTTTGTGCGTTGCACGGGGAATGACACGGTATACAATGACATAATGATTTTCCGAAACCTTCTCATCATGGGGAGGTTTTTTTGTTGAAGAGAAAAGGGGAGAGGAGGAAGAAGAGGAAGACCTTGGGGCTTTGCCCCAAACCCCACCAGCTTTTGAAAAAGCTGGAGCAAAACTTTATTTTTTGTTCGCCTTAGTTTTACTGAAAATTCTATGTGCAAGAGTGGTTGATTATCATAGCAGAAAATCTTGTGGTTTGAAGGATTTCCAAAAATAATATCATTTTTCAGCAAAAGAGAAAAATTTTGCACATTTAGTAAAAATTATGGAAGTACTATTGACATCTATATGAGGAATTGATATAATAATTGTATGAAATTAGTATAATTACCAATGGCGAAGAGAAGAAAGGAACGTGATAGTATGGGGATTTTAGATGACATTTCGGAACAATTACAAGCCGGAAAAGCAAAAATTGTGAAACAACTCGTGCAACAAGCAGTTGATGAGGGGCTAGACGCACAAGAAATCTTGGACAAAGGTCTCTTGGCAGGTATGGATATTATCGGTGTGAAATTCAAAAACAATGAAATTTTCGTGCCGGAAGTACTCGTTTCTGCAAGAGCAATGAACCAAGGGGCGGCAATTTTGAAACCGCTACTCGTGGAAGCTGGCATTGAAAAAATCGGAAAAGTGGCAATCGGAACAGTGCAAGGCGATTTGCATGACATCGGTAAAAATCTTGTGAAAATGATGATGGAGGGCAAAGGGCTTGAAGTGCTTGATCTCGGGACAGATGTACCGCCTGAAAAATTCGTGGAAGCAGCACAAAATGAGAACTGCCAAATCATCGCTTGCAGTGCGTTGTTGACTACAACTATGGGTGTGATGGAAGATGTCGTCAAAGCAATTAATGATGCTGGAATTCGTGATTCAGTAAAAATCATGGTGGGCGGAGCTCCTGTCACTCATGAATATGCAGAACAAATTGGAGCGGATGCGTATACACCTGATGCTGCAACGGCGGCAGAAAAAGCATTGGAACTTGTAACTGCAAATTGATATAGTTTAAACGACTATAAATACATATTGATGGAGGTTGGGACATATGGCAAAAGATATACTTCTTCGTACACTGAAACATGAAAAAACAGAAAGAGCCCCTTGGGTACCCTTTGCAGGGATTCATGCGGGTGCTTTGGTTGGTGCCGATGCAACGGCTGTTTTGAGCGATGAGGATACGCTCGTAAAAGCCTTGCTTGAGGTGAATAAATTATACAAACCCGATGGGCAACCTGTCGTATTTGACTTGCAACTTGAGGCTGAAATTTTAGGTTGTGACTTGGTTTGGTCAAAAAACAATCCGCCGTCGGTGTCAACACACCCTCTCGCTG
>JAWXUZ010000129.1:0-5695 GCA_044425835.1 Bacillota bacterium
TTTGCCAACTTGCGAAGTGAAAATTATTGATGAGGAAATTTGTGTCAAAGGCGATATCGTTATGCTTGGGTATTATAAAAATGATGAGGCAACTAAGGAGTCAATGAGTGATGGGTATTTTCATACAGGCGACTTGGGTTATCTCGATGAAGATGGATTTTTGTTCATTACTGGCAGAAAGAAAAATTTGATTATTTTGTCAAATGGAAAAAATATCAATCCAGAGGAATTGGAAAATAAATTAGAAACAATCAAGGGCATTCGTGAAGTAATTGTGTTTGAAGAAAAAGATAGTATTGTTGCGGAAGTGTTTGCTGATGAAACTGTGGAAAATGCAGAAAGTGTTGTGAAAGAAGCAGTTGAGGAACTGAATAAGACGTTGCCGACCTTCAAACAAATTGGTGATGTGCAGTTTAGAGCAACGGAGTTTCCGAAAACTTCTACGAAAAAAATTAAGAGAAATCGCTAAATGAACTATATGGGAATTGCGTTTTTCCTAAATCAAGCATCTGAAAGGAGATTTTCAAAATGATATTATCAAATCCACAAAAATCAATTTACCAAATGGACAAATTCATCGGTGGCTCTGCATCCAATATTTGTGGATCGATGTTGATTGGAGAGGGGTTCACGAATGAAGAAATTGTTTCTACAATTAACGAGTTATTGATTCGCAATGATACATTACGGATTCGCATTGATGAAACTGAAATTGAGCCGACACAATATATCGTGCCTTATGAACAGCAGGAGATTGAAACTCTAAAATTTCAGAAAAAAAGTGAGTTTCAATCGTATGTTGAGACATATGCAAAAACACCGATTTCCTTGGAAGGTAACCTCTGTGAAATGAAAGTTTTGAAGGTGGAAAATCAATGGGGTGTGTTGGGGAAAGTCCATCATATCATCGGTGATGCGTGGACGTTTTCATTCATATTATCTCAACTCTTGGCAATTTTGAATGGCGAAGAAGTAGAAACTTATCCGTATTTTGACTACATTGAGACAGAGAAAAAATATATGGAGAGCAAACGTTACCAACGTGATAAAGAATTTTTTATCGACCAATTCAAAAGGTGTGACGAAACGATTTATCTCAACAACAAGCAAGTCAGTTCCTACAAAAGCAATCGAATCACCATGACGATTGGCACTGAGGATACGAAAAAAATTGCTGGGTATGTGGCATCTGTGGAGTCATCGAATTTTGCGTTGCTGATGGCGACACTCGGTATTTATATGAGCAGAATCCACATGAATGCCGAAAAGTTTTATATCGGTATGCCTGTGTTGAATCGTTCTACACCGAAAGAAAAAAATACGATGGGGATATTTATAAACTCTGTACCAATGCTCATCGAACTGAGCAATGAAACATCTTTTAAGGAAAATTTATTTGCTGTGATGGACAGCTCATTTTCTTTATTTCGTCATCAGAAATTCAATTACAATGAGGTTTTATCAGCGATTCGTCAGGAATTTCAGTTCACTGAAAAACTATACGATGTGGTGTTTAGTTATCAAAATGCAAAGGTGAATCCCTTTGATATGCCATTTAAATCGGAGTGGCATCATTGTGGGGAACAGTCAGAAAGCTTGCAAATTCACGTAGATGATCGTGACAACGAGGGGATTTTGACAATACATTATGACTACCTTGTAGAGAAATTTTCAGAGAAAGAAATTCGGCATATTCATGAGGGGATTTTTTCTTTGCTCTTTGATGGCATTGCAAATGATACGAAAAAGATTTATGAAATGGAGATTATGTCCGCAGAGGAAAAGCAGAAAGTGTTGCATGAATTTAGCGATACAATACTGGAGTATGACAAAGAAAAATGCATACATCATTTATTTGAGGAGCAAGTAAAATGCACACCAAATAGCGTGGCATTGATTGCCAGTGATAAAACTTTTACATACGATGAATTGGATAAAGAATCAAATAAAATTGCAAATATGCTGATTGGTTTAGGGATCAAAACAGGCGATATCGTTACATTGTTATTGAATCGAGATAGTCATTTGATTTGCACCATCTTAGGGGTGTTAAAAAGTGGTGCAGCATATATGGCATTAGATCCAAGCTACCCACACGCTCGCATCAAGCAATTAATCAGCACCGCCCAATCAAAATTGATTGTCACAAAAACGGATAATTTGTTTACTCATGCAGATATAGAACTTCTATATATTGATAAGAATTACGATGCTCATTCAGATTCTTCGCCAAATATAACGCAATCATCAGAAACTTTGTTTTGTGCGTTGCATACCTCGGGATCAACAGGCACACCAAAAACCGCAGGATTACTTCATAGAAGTATGCACAACTTTTATAGTTCGACAAAAGGGCAATTTGAAAATACGGAACATTCATTTGCCATCACAACAGTAGCTTTTGATGTATTTGTGCAAGATACGATATTATATCTTCTAGGAGGCGGAACGTGTGTATTGTTTGATGAAAGCACCTGTTCCAATCAAGTATTATTTGAAAAAATGGTCACACGATATCGCAAAGGTTTTATTTTCTGTACACCGACTAAATTGTATTCTTTTATCAAAAATAGCACGGACAAAGCGTTTCTCAAGCACATCAACACGATTACAGTTGGTGGTGAAATTTTCAATGCAGATTTGTATAAATCCTTAGAAGAATATTATTTGATTCATCATTCACAAAATAATAAAAAGCAAATTTACAATGAATATGCCCCAGCGGAAGCCAATATTGGTGTCATTATTGACCATGTATTGTCCTCTGATATCAAATTAGGGAAACCGATAGCCAATACGCAGATATATATTGTTGACAAATTTATGCAATTAGTGCCAATCGGAGTTCCCGGTGAACTCTTTATTTCTGGCGATAATTTAGGTTGCGGATATATCAATCAACCACAACTCACCGATGAAAGATTTATTCCGAATGTTTTTAGAGATGGCATCATGTACAAATCGGGTGATTCGGGCAGTTGGAATGATGATGGTAGTATCACATTTCATGGAAGATTGGATCACCAAGTGAAAATCCGTGGTTTACGAATAGAGATGGGGGAAATTGAGGCGAATATTAGCGATTGTGATGGGGTGACAGAAGCTTGTGTTGTTGAGATGAAAGATGATAATAAAAGACAATATATTTGTGCATTTTATACTGGTGAACCTCTTGATATGAAAGAGATAAAAAAACATATCTCTAAAAATCTACCACAGTATATGATTCCGCATTTCTTCATTCATTTGAACGAATTTCCGACAACTACAAGCGGAAAAATCAACAGGAATTTATTGCAAAAACCTGATTTTTCAGCGGTGCAAACTGAAGTAGAATATGCACCACCGACAACACTCGAGGAAAAATGTCTATGTGATTTGTATGCCGATGTTCTCAATATTTCTAAAGTTGGGATTGATGACAACTTCTTTGATTTGGGTGGTGATAGTTTGAAAGCCATTGAATTGGTGGCAAAGGCTCATCATGAAAATTTAGAGTTGAAGTTGCAGGCGATTTTCGATGCACCAACAGTGCGAGAATTGTGTGGTCAAATAGTGGAGGAATTGCCAAATTATACTGAAGAAATGTTCATAAAATCTCATGGAGTAATCGCCAAGGAATTGGAAAAAGCATCTAAACCACCAGAAAAAATCAATCTAGGAAATGCTATGTTTACAGGAGTTACAGGGTTTCTAGGAGTACATTTATTGGCTGAATTTTTAGACAATCATGAGGGCAAAGCATTTTGTTTGGTACGAGGAGCAACAGAGGAAATTTGTGCAAATCGTTTGCGTGAGTGTTTGCAATTTTACTTTGACAATCGCTATGATGGGCAATTTGGAAAACGCATTTTCGTAGTGAAAAGTGACTTACTCGAGGAGAAATTAGGAATTGCGGATGAGGTGAGTTTGTCTCGTGAAGTCGATACGATTTTCCATAGTGCAGCGACAGTAAAGCATTATGGTACATACGATTATTTCCATGCAACGAACGTAGCGAGTACACAAAAAATCATTGACTTTGCACGATTTTCTAAGGCACGACTGATGCATATATCTACATTGAGTGTGTCTGGATTGTTTTTGGACAATGGACAGTCAGAAGAAAAAACTATGTTCAAAGAAAATCATTTGTACATTGGGCAAAACTTAGAAAATGTGTATCTGCGAAGTAAATTTGAGGCAGAGAAGTTGGTGCTTGAAGCTGTGGCTGATGGATTGGAAGCGAATATTTTCCGTATGGGGAATTTGACGAATCGACTTTCTGATTTGAAATTCCAACCGAATTTTGAGAGTAATTCCTTTCTCAATCGTGTGAAAGCATTGCTGAATTTGGGCATGATACCTGATTATTTGCTTGATGTCAATGTGGAGTTTTCACCGATTGATTCTACTGCAAAGGCAGTCATGACCATCGCAGGACATCATAATAATGAGCGGACGATATTCCATATCAATAACGGAAATCAATTTGCATTTAGAGAGTTGATTGCGTCTGTAAAAAAAATAGATATTGACTTGAAGGTAGTTACATCAGATGAATTTATAAGGGAAATGAACGACACAATGAACGATGAGCAGACACGCTATATCTATGAAACGTTGATTCACGAATGTGATGCACAAGGTAAATTAATGTATGATACACCAATTTTGACCTCGAATGAAAGTACTGTAAATTACTTGAATAAACTGGGATTTTTTTGGGGGAAAGTGACGGATCATTACATAAAAGATTATATCAATTACTTTGAAAGAATAGGTTATATGGAGGTTTTATGAAATGAAAAATTGCCCGTTAGAAACGGTTACACCACTGAGTAATATCAAAGAAATTTTATTAAATGGCAAGAAGAATTGCCCTGCACACGTTGCTTTTCGTTATGCAAGAAATGATGAAACAGTGGAAATTTCATATCAAAAATTCTTGCAAGATGTCGCTGCGTTATCTTCCGAACTCGTATCAAAAAATTTGTTCAATGAAAAAATTGCATTGATTGGTGGAAATTCATATCATTGGATTGTGATTTATTTCGCTGTCGTTTGCAGTGGCAATGTGATTGTGCCTTTGGATAAGGAACTTTCTCTTGATGAGATTTGCCGCATTGTCGAACATAGCGAGGCAGTGGCTCTGTTTTATGCAAGCGACTATGCGGATGTGCAAAAAAATCTTGAAAAAAATTCAGTTATGAAGCATATGTGGAGTGTGCAAGGTGAAGTGCAAGAAATTTTTGAAAAAGGGTCTGCTGATGATGTGACTGCATTTGAAATCTTGCCTATTGATGCGGAAAAAAATTGTGCAATTATTTATACTTCGGGGACGACAGGCAATCCGAAAGGTGTTATGCTTTCTCAACATAATCTTGCGGTTGATGTGTATGGTAGTTTGCAAAATGTACGTTTGCAAAATGATTCTGTATTGATTTTGCCTTTGCATCATACCTTTGCTTGGACAACAGCAGTGCTAGTTCCGTTGCATAACCAAGGCACTGTGTCAATCAATTTGAGCTTGCGAACGTTGGCTGATGACATTGCAAAATACAAACCACAACATCTGTTTTTAGTGCCTATGATTGTGGAAACGCTCTATAAAAAATTGATTGATACAGCAACAAAAATGGGAAAAATGGATCAGTTGCCTGCACTTTCTAAAATGGCATTTGGCGGAAATTTGGAAATCATTGTGTCGGGTGGT